>CAZEGY010000477.1:0-2531 GCA_964511815.1 uncultured Rhodovulum sp. | reverse complement strand
CTCTCCACCGCCTACGGCATCATCAAGCAGACCGGCGGCTTCATCTTCGCCGACAGTCCGGAAGGGCAGGGGGCGATCTTCACCATCTACCTGCCCGCCTACGACAAGGTCGACACCGCCCCCGCCCCCGAGCCCGAGGTCCGCCGCCCGCGCGACCTCACCGGCCGCGGGCTCGTGCTCCTCGTCGAGGACGAGGACCCGGTGCGCAGCTTCGCCGCCCGCGCCCTCCGCCTCCGCGGCTACACCGTCGTCGAGGCCGCCTCGGGCGAGGAGGCGCTCGAGGTGCTGAAGGACGGCGAGCTTCACGTCGACATCATGCTCTCCGACGTCATCATGCCCGGCCTCGACGGCCCCGCCTGGGTGCGCGAGGCCCGCCGCACCCGCCCCGACGCCAAGGTCCTGTTCATGTCGGGCTACGCCGAGGACGCCTTCGTCGGCGGCGACGCCGGCGTGCCCGACGCGGCCTTCCTCCCCAAGCCCTTCACCCTCAACGAGCTCACCCAGCGGGTGAAGGACCAGCTCGAGGCCTGACCTCCCTTGCCTGGCCCTTGCCTGGCCCGTGCCGGCCCGCCCGTGCCTCGCGCCCGTGCCGGGCGGCCGGGCCGCCCTCCCGCTCCGGATCGCCCGCGGCGCCGGCATCGGCGGCCGCCGGACCCGCGCAGGCGCCGCGGCGCCGCGTCCCGCGGCCGCACGGGCTTGCACCGCCGCGGCCTCCGCGCCATCTAGCCGGGCATGGACCGGCACACCGTCAACACCTCGCGGCTCGAGGGCGCCCTGCGCGCGCGCTCGGCCGGCTCGTCGGACTTCGACCTCAACCCCGGCTTCGCGCCCCCGCCCGGGCGGCGGCTGCGTCCGGCCTCGGTGCTCGTCCCCCTCGTCGAGCGCGGCGCCCATCTGCGCGTCATCCTCACCCGCCGCGCGGCGCTCCTGCGCCACCATCCCGGGCAGGTCGCCTTCCCCGGCGGCAAGCAGGACCCCGACGACGCGACGCCCCTCGCCGCGGCGCTGCGCGAGGCCCGCGAGGAGATCGGCCTCGAGCGCGTCGACGTCCTCGGCGAGCTCCCGCCCCACGAGACGGTGACCGGCTTCGTGGTGAGCCCGTTCGTCGGCCTCGTCGCGCCGGACTTCACGCCGCGCATCGACCGCGCCGAGGTCGACGAGGTCTTCGAGGTGCCCCTCGACTTCCTCCTCGATCCCGGCAACTACCGGATCGAGGGGCGGACGTGGCAGGGCAGGGTGCGCCACTACTACGTCGTGCCGTGGGGGCCGCACTACGTCTGGGGCGCCACCGCGCGGATGCTGCGCATGCTCGCCGACCGGGCGCCGGCGGCGTGAGCGCGGCGCCGCTGCGCATCGCGGCGCCGTGGGTCGGCGACGGCCCGACCCGGGCGGTCTGCGACGCCATCGCCTCCGGCGGCCACGCCATCCTCTTCGTCGGCGGCTGCGTCCGCAACGCGCTCCTCGGCCATCCGGTCGCCGACATCGACCTCGCCACCGACGCCCGCCCCGAGGCGGTGATCGCCCTCGCCCGGGCCGCCGGGCTGAACCCGGTCCCGACCGGGCTCGTGCACGGCACCGTCACCGTCGTCGCCGCCGGCCGGCCGTTCCAGGTGACGACCTTCCGCCGCGACGTCGAGACCTTCGGCCGCCACGCCGTCGTCGCCTTCTCCGACGACATCGCCGAGGACGCCGCCCGCCGCGACTTCACCCTCAACGCCCTCTATGCCCGCCCCGACGGCACCGTCGTCGATCCCCTCGGCGGCCTCCCCGACCTCCGCGCCGGCCGCGTCCGCTTCGTCGGCGACCCCGATGCGCGCATCGCCGAGGACTACCTGCGCATCCTGCGCTTCTTCCGGATGACCGCGTGGTACGGCGACCCGGCGCGCGGCCTCGACGCCGACGGCCTCGCCGCCTGCGCCGCCGGGCAGGACGGGCTCGACGGGCTCTCGCGCGAGCGCCTCGGGGCGGAGACGACGCGGCTCCTCGCCGCCCCCGACCCCGCGCCCGCCGTCGCCGCGATGGCCGCGACCGGCATCCTCGCCCGCGTCCTGCCCGGCGCCGACGCCACCCCGCTCGCGCCGCTCGTCCACCTCGAGGGCGACCGCCCCCCGCGCTGGCAGCGCCGCCTCGCCGCGCTCGGCTGGCGGCGCGCCTGGGCCGAGGCGCTGCGGCTGTCGCGCGCCGACGCCCGTGCGCTCGACGCCATCGCCGCCGCACTCGCCGCCGGCGAGCCCCCGGCGGTCGCCGCCTACCGCCACGGCGCCGACGCCGCCCGCGACGCCGCCCTCGTCGCCGCGGCGAGCCTGCCCGCGCCGCTCCCTCCCGACCTCGACGCCGAGATCGCCCGCGGCGCCGCCGCGGCCTTCCCGCTGCGCGCGGCAGACCTCGCGCTCACCGGCCTCGCGCTCACCGGCCCCGCCCTCGGCGCCGCGCTGCGGCGGCTGGAGGAAGCGTGGATCGCCTCGGACTTCGCGCTCGACGCCGAGGCCCTGCGGCGGCTCCGAGACCCGCGGCCCTGACGATCGACCGCC
>CAZEGY010000476.1:0-2546 GCA_964511815.1 uncultured Rhodovulum sp. | reverse complement strand
ATCCCGGGAGCAACGCGCATGGGCCAGCTTAGCGACAAGACGGTCGTCCTGACCGGCGCGAGCCGCGGCATCGGCGCCGCCGCCGCCGAGGCGATGGCCGCCGAGGGCGCGGCCCTCCTCCTCCTCGCCCGGAGCGGCGAGGCGATCACCAACCTGCGCGCGCGCCTGCGCAAGCAGGGCGCCAACGTCGAGGCGATGACCTGCGACGTCGCGGTGTGGAGCCAGGTCGAGGCGGCGATCACCCACGCCCGCGACGTCTTCGGCAGGATCGACGTGCTCGTCAACAACGCCGGCGTCATCGAGCCGATCG
The DNA here is from genome assembly GCA_964511815.1 of uncultured Rhodovulum sp. Lineage (GTDB taxonomy): Bacteria > Pseudomonadota > Alphaproteobacteria > Rhodobacterales > Rhodobacteraceae > Amaricoccus. Next base: position 2,236 of record CAZEGY010000476.1, on the reverse strand, counting down.
GCCCCCTCGCCCGGGCCGACCCCGCCGCCTGGAGCCGCGCCGTCGACATCAACTTCAAGGGCGTCTTCCACGGCATGCGGGCGGTGCTGCCGCACATGCGGGCGCAGGGCTCCGGGGTGATCGTCAACCTCGGCTCGGGCGCCGCCCACAACCCGCTCGAGGGCTGGAGCCACTACTGCGCCGCCAAGGCCGGGACGGCGATGCTGACCCGCTGCGCCCACCTCGAGAACCGCGGCCAGGGCGTGCGCGTCTACTCGCTCTCCCCGGGCACCGTCGCCACCGACATGCAGCGGGCGATCAAGGCGAGCGGCATCAACCCGGTCAGCCAGATGGACTTCGCCGCCCACGCCCCCGCCGAGGACCCGGCCCGCGCCCTCGTCTGGCTCGCGACCGACGCCGCCGCCCCCTTCGCCGGTCAGGAGATCTCCCTGCGCGACCCGGAGATGCGCGCCCGCATCGGCCTCTCCTGATGCGCATCGTCGTCTGCGGGGTCGGGGCGATCGGCGGCACCGTCGCCGCGGCGCTCGCGCTCTCCGGGCAGGAGGTCGTCGGCATCGCCCGCGGCGCGCAGCTCGACGCGATCCGCGCACGGGGCCTGCGCCTGCGGACCCCCGACGCCGACCGCGTCGCCCGCTTCGACTGCGTCGCCGGCCCGGGCGAGATCGCCTTCCGCCCCGACGACGCCATCCTCCTCGCGATGAAGACCCAGGACACCGAACCCGCGCTCGACGCCCTCCGCGCCGCCGGCGTCGAGCGCCAGCCGATCTTCTGCGCCCAGAACGGCGTCGCCAACGAGCGGCTGGCGCTCCGGCGCTTCCCGAACGTCCACGGCGTCACCGTGATGATGCCGGCGACCTTCCTCGTCCCGGGCGAGGTCGCCGCCTTCTCGACGCCCCGCCACGGCGTCTTCGACCTCGGGCGCTACCCCGCCGGCAGCGACGGCGACGACGCCCGCATGGCCGCGGCGCTCGAGCGCGCCAACGTCGCGGCCTTCGTCAGCGACGCGGTGATGGAGAGCAAGCACGGCAAGCTCCTCCTCAACCTCCGCAACATGCTCGAGGCCGCGCTCGGCCCCGGCGCCGACACCGCGCCCTTCCTGCCGCCGCTCCGCGCCGAGGCCGAGGCCGCCTTCGCCGCCGCCGGCATCGTCTGGCGCGACGTCGGCAGCGGCGATCCGCGCCGGGCCGCGCTGATGCGCCAGGCGCCGGTCGCCGGCGTGGCGCGCAGCGGCGGCTCCTCGACCCAGAGCCTCGCGCGCGGCACCGGCACGCTCGAGACCGACTGGCTCAACGGCGAGGTCGTCCTCCTCGGCCGCCTCCACGGCATCCCGACGCCGGCGAACGCCTTCCTCGTCGGCCTCGGCGCCCGCCTCGTCCGCGCCGGCCTGCGCCCGGGGGCGGTGACCCCCGGGGAGATCGCCGCCGGCTACGCCGCGGCCGGCGCCGCCTGAGCCTTCCTTTCGCCGGAATTTTCGGCCATAACCCCGGCCGCGACAGATCGCCCGAGGCCCGACGAATGCACGACATCCGCCTGATCCGCGAAGAGCCCCTCGCCTTCGACGCCGCCCTCGCGCGGCGCGGCCTGCCGCCGGCCTCGCCCGAGGTGCTCGCCCTCGACGAGACCCGGCGCGCCCGCATCGCCGCCGCCGAGGCCGCCCTCGCCGAGCGCAACGCCGCGAGCAAGGCCGTCGGCGCGGCGAAGGCGCGCGGCGACGAGGCCGAGTTCGAGCGCCTGCGCGGGCTCGTCGCCGACAAGAAGGACGAGATCGCCCGGCTCGAGGCCGAGGCGGCGGCGGCGGACGCGGGCCTGCGCGACCTGCTGCTCGGCATCCCGAACCTGCCCTACGACGACGTGCCCGACGGCGCCGACGAGACCGCCAACGTCGAGGTCCACCGCTGGGGAGCGCCGCGCAACTTCGCCTTCCGCCCGGTCGAGCACTTCGAGATCGCCGGCGCCAGGGCCAACTTCGACTTCGAGGCGGCGGGCCGGCTCTCGGGCTCGCGCTTCGTCGTGCTGAAGGGCGCCGTCGTCCGCCTCCACCGCGCCCTCGCCCAGTTCATGCTCGACACCCACGTCGACAAGAACGGCCTGTCCGAGGTGTGGACGCCGGTGCTCGTCCGCGACGAGGCGATGCTCGGGACCGGGCAGTTGCCGAAGTTCGCCGAGGACAGCTACCGCACGACCAACGGCTGGTGGCTGATCCCGACCTCGGAGGTGACGCTGACCAACCTCGTCG
>CAZEGY010000475.1:0-2556 GCA_964511815.1 uncultured Rhodovulum sp. | reverse complement strand
GCGCTCGACGGCCGGGCGCTCTCGCGGATCGCCGATGCGCTCGAGCGCCTGAGCCCGCCGCCGCAGCCGGCGCCCGACCTCGCCGCCGCCGACGCCTTCGTCTGGCAGGTCGCCCCCGACCGCCTCGTCCCGGTGCCGAAGGTGGCGCGGGTGCCGATCGCGCTGCTCGTCGGCGTCGACCGCGCCCGCGACGTGCTCCTCGCCAACACCCGCCAGTTCGCCCGCGGGTATCCGGCGAACAACGTGCTGCTCTGGGGCGCGCGGGGGATGGGGAAGTCGAGCCTCGTCAAGGCCGCGCACGCCGAGGCGGCGGCCGAGACGCCGGGGCTCAAGCTCATCGAGCTCCACCGGGAGGATCTGCCGACGATCGGCCGGCTCCTCGCCATCCTGCGTGGTGCACCGGTCCGGGTGATCCTGTTCTGCGACGACCTGTCGTTCGACAAGGACGACAGCCATTACAAGAGCCTGAAGGCGGTCCTCGACGGCGGGATCGAGGGCCGGCCCGACAACGTCGTCCTCTACGCCACCTCGAACCGCCGCCACCTGATGCCGCGGGACATGATCGAGAACGAGCGCCAGACCGGGGTCAACCCCTCGGAGGCGACCGAGGAAAAGGTCTCGCTCTCCGACCGCTTCGGCCTGTGGCTCGGCTTCCATGCCTGTTCGCAGGACGACTTCCTCGCGATGATCCGCGGCTACTGCGACGCCTGGGGGATCGCCATCTCCGACGAGGAGCTGCGCGCCGAGGCGATCGAGTGGTCGCAGACCCGCGGCGGCCGGTCCGGCCGCGTTGCCTGGCAGTACGTCACCGACCTCGCCGGCCGCCGCGCGGTGAGGCTCGGGTGAGGACGGCGCGGCCACAGCGATCCCCGCAGGCGGAGGCCACATGATGCCGTTTCGAAAGCTCCTCGCGCTCGCCTTCGTGGTGACGGCGGGTCTCGCCGCCGCCCCGCAGGCCCGGGCCGACATGATGACGACCTGTGCCGCGGAGATCGGCACCTACTGCTCCGCCGTGAGCACGGGGCGCGGGCGGATCTCGGCCTGCCTCGCGAGCCATCTCGGCCAGCTGAACGCCGCCTGCCGCGCCGACGTCGCCGCGGTCGGCCGGAGCCCGCTGACCCCGGGCTGGGTGCGCCCGGTGTTCGACCCGGCCTTCCGCGCGCCGCTGCCGCAGGCCTGCGCCGAGCCGGCGGCGCAGTTCTGCCCGGGGATGACCCCGGGCGAGGGCCGGGTCTTCGCCTGCCTCTACGCCTTCTCCGATCGCGTCGGCAAGACGTGCAGCGATGCCGCCCAGGCGGCGCTGCGGGGCAAGTGACGGCGCCCCTCAGCCGCACACGATGTCGATCTCCGGCATGGGCGCCGGGCGGAACCTCGGGCGTGGTCCCGACGTTGACGCCTCGCAACTGTCAGGAGGAAGGGCATGAAGGGGATTCTCGCGTGGCTGATCGGTATCCCGATCCCGATCATCATCATCCTCTACCTGGTCGACGTCTTCTGAGGCGACGGTTGCCGGCGTGACGGGCGCCTGCATCCGGGCCGCGTTGTGCCCGGAGAGGAAATCCCCTATCTCGTCGGGCCTGACCACCTGAGGACGTCATGGCCCGCATCCTGATCACCTCCGCGCTCCCCTACATCAACGGGGTCAAGCACCTCGGCAATCTCGTCGGCAGCCAGCTGCCGTCCGACGTCTACGCCCGGTACATGCGCGCGCGCGGCCATGAGGTGCTGTTCATCTGCGCCACCGACGAGCATGGCACCCCGGCCGAGCTCGCGGCGGCGAAGACCGGCGAGTCCGTCGCCGACTACTGCGCGCGGATGTGGACGGTGCAGAAGGCGCTCGCCGACGGCTTCCGGCTGTCCTTCGACCACTACGGCCGTTCGTCGAGCCCGCAGAACCACCGGCTGACCCAGCACTTCGCCGGGCGGCTCTACGACGCCGGGCTGATCTCCGAGGTGATGGAGAAGCAGATCTACTCGCCCGCCGACGGGCGCTTCCTCCCCGACCGCTACATCGAGGGCACCTGCCCGAACTGCGGCTATCCGCGGGCGCGCGGCGACCAGTGCGAGAACTGCACCAAGCAGCTCGACCCGACCGACCTGATCGAGCCGCGCTCGGCGATCTCGGGGTCGACGGAGCTCGAGGTGCGCGAGACCAAGCACCTCTATTTGCGCCAGAGCCTGATGCGCGACCGGCTGCGGGCGTGGATCGACACCAAGGCCGACTGGCCGGTGCTCTCGACCTCGATCGCGCGCAAGTGGCTCGACGACGGCGAGGGGTTGCAGGACCGCTCGATCACCCGCGACCTCGACTGGGGCATCCCGGTCCGGCGCGGCGAGGCGCCGTGGCCGGGGATGGAGGGCAAGGTCTTCTACGTCTGGTTCGACGCCCCGATCGAGTACATCGCCGCGAGCGCCGAGTGGGCCGACGCCAACGGGCTCGGCGATGGCGCCTGGCGGCGGTGGTGGCGCGAGGACGAGGGCGCGGAGGACGTGACCTACGTCGAGTTCATGGGCAAGGACAACGTGCCCTTCCACACGCTCTCCTTCCCGGCGACG
>CAZEGY010000474.1:1301-2570 GCA_964511815.1 uncultured Rhodovulum sp. | reverse complement strand
TGAAGCCGGCGAGGTCGGTGAAGTTCTTCAGGATGCGCGCGCCGTTGACGGTGTGATGCACCTCCGGGTGGAACTGGACGGCGTAGAAGTGCCGCGCCGGGTCGGAGGTGATCGCGAAGGGCGCGTTCGGCGAGGTGCCGATCGCCTCGAAGCCCGGCGCGAGCGCGGTGACGCGGTCGCCGTGGCTCATCCACACCTCCTCGCGGCCGCTCTGGAAGAGGCCGGTGAAGAGCGGGTCGCCCGTGTTTCCGGCGGTCTCCGTCGGCGTGACCCACGCCCGCCCGAACTCGGCGGCGTGGCCGGCCTCGACCGTGCCGCCGAGCTGGGCCATCATCGTCTGCTGGCCGTAGCAGATGCCGAGGACCGGGACGCCGAGGGTGAAGATCTCCCCGGCCGCCCGCGGGCTCCCCGCCTCGGTGACGCTCGCCGGACCGCCGGAGAGGATCACCGCCTGCGGCCGGAACGCGCCGAGGAAGGCGGCGTCGACGTTCTGGTAGGGATGGATCTCGCAGTAGATCCGCGACTCGCGCAGGCGCCGCGCGATCAGCTGCGTGACCTGGCTGCCGAAGTCGACGATGAGGAGGCGCTGGTGCTCGGGGACTGTCATCGGCCCCGAATAGGGTGCCGCGCCGCCCCGTGCAAGCCGCCCCGTGCAAGGGGCCGGAACGGCGGCACCGGCGGCGCGTTGACTTCGGCGGCCTGCCTCCCGTGCCGCCAGCCGGTACGGACCCCTGCGCGCCCCCTTCCTCGCCCTCGCCGCTCTCCTGCTCGCCGCTCTTCTGCTCGCCGCCGCCGCGCCCCGCGCCGAGGAGCCGCCGCCGCGCCCCCTGCCGCGCCCGGCTCCGCCGGCGGCGGTGTGCGGCGACGCCGCGCTCCGCGGCACGGTCCTTCCCGAGATCGTCGGCGAGGGCGACTGCGGCGTCGCCGCGCCCGTCCGCCTCGCCGCGGCCGGGGGCGTCGCCCTCGCGCCGCCCGCGACCCTCGGCTGCGACGCGGCGCATGCCCTCGCGGCGTGGCTCGGCGCCGTCGGCTCCGAGTTCCCGCAGCGGCTCGTGGCGGTGACCGTCGTCGACGCCTACTCCTGCCGCAACCGCAACCGCGCGGCGAGCGGCATGCTCTCCGAGCACGCCCGCGGCAACGCACTCGACATCGCCGCCTTCCACGAGAAGGGCGGCGGGACGCTGACCGTCGCCGCCGGCTGGACGGACCCGCGCGACGGCCCGCGCCTCCGCCGCCTCCACGCCGCCGCCTGCGGCACCTTCGGCACCG
>CAZEGY010000474.1:0-1201 GCA_964511815.1 uncultured Rhodovulum sp. | reverse complement strand
GCCGGTGCCGGTCGCGGTCGACCTCGCGCCCGAGCGCCAGATCGACCCGGCGATCCGGCCGCTGCTCCCGCCCCTCGTCCAGCCGCCGCTCTTCGGGCGGGCGGTGACCGTGCGCTGCGACCCGCCCGACTTCGGCGCCGTCGTCCGCGCCCTGCCGCTCGTCGGCCCCGGCCGCGTCCTCGTCATCGACGCCGCCGGCGACCCGGTGACGGCGATGATCGGCGACGTCCTCGGCGGCCAGCTCCACCGCCAGGGCGCCGCCGGGCTCGTCTGCGAGGGCGCGATCCGCGACGTCAACGGCCTCGCGGCGATGACGGGGCTCGCCGCCTTCTCCCGCGCGCTCACCCCGCGCGGCCCGACCAGCGCCGCCGACGGCGAGGTCAACGGCACCGTCGTCATCGGCGGCTGCACCGTCTCCCCGGGCGACCTCCTCCTCGGCGACAACGACGGCCTCGTCGCCCTCACCCCCGAGCTCCTTCCCGCGCTCATCGACAAGGCCGAGGCCAAGATCGCCCTCGAGGCCGAATGGACCGCGCGTCTCGCGGCAGGGGAGGACCCGCGTGCGATCTTCGGCCTGCCTTGATCGAGGTCCTTGTGTCGCCAATTTCAGCATCATATGATGCTGAAATCGATGCGGGAACCGAAACCATGCGAACGACGGTAAACTTGGACGACGCGATGCTCGACCGTGCCGCCGCCCTGACCGGCGTGCGAGAGCGCAGCGCGCTGCTTCGAGAGGCGCTCCAGGCTCTGATCGAGCGGGAAAGCGCCCGCCGTCTGGCCCGGCTCGGCGGGACCGAGCCCGACCTCGTCCCGGCGCCGCGCCGTCGATCGCCGGAGTGATCCTCGCCGACACTTCGGTCTGGGTGGACCACCTGCGGTCCCGCGATGCACGGCTCGCCGAACTCCTTCACGCCGGGCGTATCGTCGGGCATCCGCTCGTGGTCGCGGAGATCGCCCTCGGATCGCTTCGCGACCGAAGCCGGGTTCTCGGCCTTCTCGACAGCCTGCCGTCCCTCCCGCTCGCCGAGCCGGACGAGGTGCGGACACTCATCGACCGGCGCCGGCTTTTCGGGCGCAGCGTCGGCTTCGTGGATGTCTCGCTCCTCGGCTCCTGCCTGCTCGCCCCGGGAACCGTCTTCTGGACGCGGGACAGGAGGCTCGACGCGGTGGCTAGTGAGATCGGCGTCGCCTTCCGGTG
>CAZEGY010000473.1:0-2570 GCA_964511815.1 uncultured Rhodovulum sp. | reverse complement strand
GGCGGCTATCGCCCCTGCCGCAGCACCCGCTGGCGGGCGAGGCCGCTGTCCTGGTCGGAGACGCCGAGGAGGTTGGCGACGAGGCGCATGAAGCCCTGCTCGTCGGCGTTGACGCCGTCGTCGGCGGCGGCGATGCGCCACAGCGCCTCGACGACGCCGATGCGCTCCTCGTAGGGGACGGCGTCCTTGATGAGGCGGGTGAACTGCACGGTGTCCTGCGCCGACGCCTCGGCGATCTCGGCCTCGCGGCGGATGCGGCCGGCGGCCTCGGGGGCGAGGCCGTAGCGGGCGGCGAGCATCGCGTCGATGCGGGCCTGCTCGGCCCAGGTGTAGCTGCCGTCGGTCCGCGAGATGCGCACCATCAGGGCCGCGAGCGCCAGCCGCGCGTCGTCGGGGTCGAGGAGGTCGGCGCGGGGCGGGCCGGCGAAGCGGCGGAGGAGATCGGCGAGCATGGGCAGGACTATAGCCGCCGCGCGTCCGCGCACCATCCCCGTTGACCCGAGCGTGATCGGGCCCCGCGACCGTCCCGCGACCACGCCGCCTCTTGCCCGACGCGTGCGGCTGCGCGAGCTTGGGGGAAAGAAGGGACGGGGGCGAGGCAGCGATGACGACACCGAAGCGGCCCGCGATCGCGGACTACGGGCTGATCGCCGACGGGCGCTCGTGCGCGCTCGTCTCGCGCGAGGGCTCGATCGACTGGCTGTGCTGGCCGCGGCTCGACTCGCCCGCGTGCTTCGCGGCGCTGCTCGGGACGCGCGAGAACGGCCGCTGGCTGATCGCGCCGGCGGTCCCGGGCACGACGAGCCGGGCCTACGAGCCCGACAGCCTCGTGCTGACCACCACCCACGAGACCGACAGCGGCGCGGTGCGGGTCGTCGACCTGATGTCGATGCCCAACGGAACCCCGACGATCGTCCGCCGGGTCGAGGGGGTGCGCGGCCGTGTCGAGATGCGCCTCGAGCTCATCATCCGCGCCGACTACGGGCGCACCGTCCCGTGGGTCGAGCGCGACGGCGACGGGGTCTGGCACGCCGTCGCCGGGCCGGACCTCTTCCTCCTGCACTCCGAGGTCGAGGTCCACGGCGAGGATCTCCACACCGTCGGCACCTTCACCGTGGCCGAGGGCGAGGTGCGGGACTTCACCCTCTCCTACGGCGCGTCCTACGGCCCGGCGCCGCGGCTGGTCCCGGCCGCCGAGGCGGTCGAGCGCACCCGCGCCTACTGGGACGCCTTCACCGACCGCATCGCCCTGCCGCCGAGGATGCGGCCGGAGTGGCGCCGGGCGGTGGTGCGCTCGCTCCTGACGCTGAAGGCGCTCACCTACATCCCGAGCGGCGGGATCGCCGCGGCGGCGACGACCTCGCTGCCGGAGACGCCGGGCGGCGTCCGCAACTGGGACTATCGCTTCTGCTGGCTGCGCGACGCCTCGTTCACGCTCCAGGCGTTCATCGAGACCGGGCTGCGGCGCGAGGCGCTGGCGTGGCGCGACTGGCTGGTCCGGGCGGTCGCGGGGTCGCCCGACCAGGTGCAGATCATGTACGGGCTCGCCGGCGAGCGGGTGCTGACCGAGTGGACGGTCGACTGGCTGCCGGGGTTCGCGGGGTCGGCGCCGGTCCGGGTCGGCAACGCCGCCGCCGACCAGTTCCAGCTCGACGTCTACGGCGAGGTCGCCGACGTCCTCGCCCTCGCGACCCGCCGGGGGCTGCCGGCGCACCCGCGTCAGGAGACCTGGCGGCGGGTGGTGCTCGCCCACCTCGAGGAGGCGTGGCGCGCGCCCGACGAGGGCATCTGGGAGGTCCGCGGCGGGCGCCGGCACTTCGTCTACTCGAAGGCGATGGCGTGGGTCGGCTTCGATCACGCCGCCAAGGCCGCCGCGAGCGAGGGCGACGCGGCCGAGGCGGCGCGGCTGCGCGGGATCGCCGACGACATCCACGCCGAGGTCTGCGCGCGGGGCTACGACGCCCGGCAGGGCACCTTCACCCAGTACTACGGCAGCACCACCGTCGACGCGAGCCTGCTCATGCTGCCGATCGTCGGCTTCCTGCCGGCGTTCGACGCGCGGATGATCGGCACGGTCGCGGCGATCGAGCGCGAGCTGTCCACGGAGGGCTTTCTCCTGCGCTACCGCGCCGACGGCCACGACGGGCTCGAGGGGCACGAGGGGGCGTTCCTGCTCTGCTCGTTCTGGCTCGTCGAGTGCATGGCGCTGCTCGGCCGCCAGGCCGAGGCCGAGGCGCTGTTCGACCGCCTGCTCGCGACGTGCAACGACCTCGGGCTCCTGTCGGAGGAGTACGACCCGGGCTCGGGCGAGATGCTCGGGAACTTTCCCCAGGCCTTCAGTCACGTCGGCATCGTGCTCGCCGCCATCGCGCTCAGCCGCCGCCGGAGCGACGAGCGGAGGCCGCTGCACGACTGAGGGCGCGCGGGCGAAACCGCGGGCCGGGGCCGGTCGCGCGCAGCGTCTCGCGCGCGAGCAGCTACTTAACCTGTTGAAACCAAACGATTACCGTCGCGCCGTTAACCGTCCGTTCATACTGCACGACACTCCGGCCCCTCCGGGGTTCGGGGGC
>CAZEGY010000472.1:0-2576 GCA_964511815.1 uncultured Rhodovulum sp. | reverse complement strand
GACCTCGCGATCTTCGCGGTGCACCTCTCCGGCGCCTCGTCGATCCTCGGCGCGATCAACATGATCACCACCTTCATGAACATGCGCGCCCCCGGCATGACCCTGCACAAGGTGCCGCTCTTCGCCTGGTCGATCATGGTCACGGCGTTCATGATCCTGCTCGCGCTCCCGGTCCTCGCCGGCGCGATCACCATGCTCCTCACCGACCGCAACTTCGGGACGACCTTCTTCGACCCGTCGGGCGGCGGCGACCCGATCCTCTACCAGCACATCCTGTGGTTCTTCGGGCACCCGGAGGTCTACATCATCATCGTGCCGGGCTTCGGCATCATCAGCCACGTGATCTCGACCTTCTCGCGCAAGCCGATCTTCGGCTACCTGCCGATGGTCTACGCGATGATCGCCATCGGGGCGCTCGGCTTCGTCGTCTGGGCGCACCACATGTACACGGTCGGCATGTCGGTCACCCAGCAGAGCTACTTCATGCTGGCGACGATGGTGATCGCGGTGCCCACCGGCGTGAAGATCTTCTCGTGGATCGCGACGATGTGGGGCGGCTCGATCGAGTTCAAGACGCCGATGCTGTTCGCGCTCGGCTTCCTGTTCCTGTTCACCGTCGGCGGCGTCACCGGCGTCGTGCTCTCCCAGGCGGCGATCGACCGGGTCTATCACGACACCTACTACGTGGTGGCGCACTTCCACTACGTGATGAGCCTCGGCGCGGTGTTCTGCCTGTTCGCCGGCGTCTACTACTGGATCGGCAAGATGACCGGCCGGCAGTATCCCGAGTGGGCCGGCAAGCTGCACTTCTGGATGATGTTCATCGGCGCCAACCTGACCTTCTTCCCGCAGCACTTCCTCGGGCGGCAGGGGATGCCGCGGCGCTACATGGACTATCCCGAGCAGTTCGCGCTCTGGAACCAGGTCTCGTCGTGGGGGGCGTTCCTCTCGGGGCTCTCGTTCCTGTTCTTCTTCTGGATCGTCTTCTACACGCTGCGCTACGGCCAGCGGGTGACCGAGCCCGGCTACTGGGGGCCGCAGCCCGATCCGACGCTGGAGTGGACGCTGCCGAACCCGCCGCCGGCGCACACCTTCGAGACCCTCCCCACCCGCGACATGTGGGACCACCGGACGCACTGAGGGCGATGGACGACGCGAGAAACGACGCGACAGGAGAGGCGGCCCCCGGGGCCGCCGATCCGTTTTCCGATCCGTTCTCGAGGGCCGATCCGCCGGTGCTCGCGCTCACCCTCTGGCCGAACCGCCCGCTGACGCGGGCGGGCGGCGGCTGGGTGCTCGGCATCGCCGCGGCGGGCTTCGCGATGCCGCTCCTCGCGCTCGCCGGGACGCACGCGGCCTGGGGGATGCTGCCGTTCATGGTCGGCGCCCTCGTCGCGCTCTACGCCGCGATTCGCCGCAACGCCCGCGACGGGCGGCTGACCGAGGAGCTCCGCATCTGGCCGGACCTCATCACCGTCGTCCGCCGCGAGCCGAAGGGCACCGTCCGCCGCTGGCACGCCAACCCGTTCTGGGTGCGGGCGCGGCTCTACGACGACGCCCGCGTCGAGAAGTACCTGACCCTCGCCGGCGCCGGCCGCGAGATCGAGCTCGGCGCCTTCCTGAGCCCGTGGGAGCGCGAGCGCCTCTACGCCGAGATCCGTGCGACGCTGAGCCGGCTCCACTGACGACGCGCCGTTGACGCGACGGGGACGCCCCGGCCATGATCCCGCCCGCGCTCCCGGTCGCAGGATTATCGAGGTCGACGCCCCATGTTCCGCATTCTTTCCCCCCTTCTCGCCCTCGGCCTCGCCCTCGGCCTCCTCGCCGCGCCGGTCGCCGCCGACGAGGTCACCGACACCCTCGAGAGCGCGCTCGAGGCCTACCGCGACGGCAACGTCACCGCGGCGCGCGAGGACATCGACTATGCCGCCAAGCTCCTCGCCGCGATGCGGGCCGAGAGCCTCGCGAAGCTGCTGCCGCCGGCCCTCCCCGGCTGGACCCGCGCCGACGCCGACAGCGAGGCCTCGGGCGGGATGATGGCGATGCTCGGCGGCGGCACCGCGGCGGCGGCGACCTACGCCAAGGACGACGGCACCGAGCTCGAGATCAACCTCGTGGCGAGCTCGGCGATGGTCAGCGGGATCGCCGCGATGGTGCGGAGCATGGGCTCGATGGGCGGCAGCAAGCCGCTGCGCATCCAGCGGACCGAGTTCATCGCCAGCGACGGCGACCTCCAGGGCGTCGTCGATGGCAAGGTGATGGTCTCGGTCTCGGGCGACGCCACCGTCGACGAGAAGAAGGCCTACCTCGAGACGATGGACTTCGACGCGCTCGCCCGCTTCTGAGAAATCGCCGCGAAAGGGCTCCGATGCGCCCGGAGGCCACACCGCAGCACGCGTGCGCAGAGGGTCAAGTCGTTGACATTGCAGGATTGTCCGTGTCGCGTTAACCGTTCGTTCATGCTCGCAAAACGAGCAACGGATGCCGGGCGGTTTCCCGGAGGTCTCTCCTGAGCCGGCACCGAAGAGCCCGAGAACTTCCGGCGAAAAATGCCGCCGGAACTGGCGCGCAGCAGC
>CAZEGY010000471.1:0-2587 GCA_964511815.1 uncultured Rhodovulum sp. | reverse complement strand
CATGCCGATCGGGTAGTTGATCGCCGCGAAGCCGCGGCCGCGGTGGATGGTCATCAGCGCCTCCGGAGACCCGAGATCGAGGAGAAGCGCGCCCGGCGCGGGTCGGCGCCGGCCGGGGCGGGGGGCGCAGGCGGCGGCTCGGGTGCGCGCGGCGGCTCGGCCCGTGGTTCGGGCCGCGGCGGGGGCGCGGCGCGCGCGGGCTCCAGCCGCTCGTAGCGCGGCTGCTGCCCTGCCGCGACCGGGGCGGTCTCGTGCACCGGCATCCGCGGCGGCGCGCCGGCGGGCGCCTCGGCCGGGCGGCCCTTGCGCTTGCTGTTGGCGTAGCTGCCGGCCTCGAAGCCCTGGACCTCGCCGTGGCGGTCGAGCGCGGTGCGCGCGGGCAGCGCGGCGCGCTCGCCGCCGCCGCCGCGCAGCGACGAGGCGGCGAGCGCCTCGCGGGAGAGCGGCCAGGCGGCCTTCTCGGCGGCGACGTGGCAGCACTCGACGAGGGCGGTGTTCTTGGCGAGCCGCCGGTGCGCCTTCATGTCGCCGTCGCGGTAGGAGTTGAGGATGCGGAGCTCTACGGGATCGATGTCGACGGCGTGGGCGATCTTGTCCATGTGGCACTCGATGGCGAAGTCGACGCCGGTGATGCCGAAGCCGCGCATGGCCGTCGCCGGCGTGCGGTTGGTGAAGACGCAGTAGACGTCGGCATAGACGTTGGGGATGTGGTAGGGGCCGGGCAGGTGGCCGGCGGCCTTGATGATCGCGTAGGACGAGAGCCGGGTGTAGGCGCCGCTGTCGAAGTAGCCGGTGAACTTGCGCGCGAGGATGCGGCCGTCCCTGGCGACGCCGTCCTTGAGATACCAGCGCTCGGCGCCGCGGGGGGCGCCGACCTGCATCTCCTCCTCGCGGTCGAACATGTACTTGCACGGGCGCCCGGTGAGCAGGCAGGCGAGGGTGGCGAGGGGCTCGTGCAGGCTGTCGACCTTGCCGCCGAAGCCGCCGCCGACGGTGCCGCCGATGAAGTGCAGGCGGTTCGAGGGCATCTTCAGCAGCTTCGCGGTGGTGTCGAGCGAGAAGAACAGCGCCTGGGTCGAGGTGTAGACGACGACGCGGTCGTTGGTCTCGGGCGCGGCGATGGCGCCGCAGGTCTCGGTCGGGGCCTGCTCGATCGGCGACATCTGGTAGCGGCCCTCGACGATGTGGTCGGCGCGGGCGAAGCCCTCCTCCACGTCGCCGAAGCGCAGCTTCTGGTGGTCGTACTTGCCGTGGTAGACGAAGAGGTTCTTCGGATAGACCTCGTTGACCACCGGGGCGCCGGGCCGGATCGCCTCCTCGACGTCGAGGACGGCGGGGAGCTCCTCCCAGTCGACGCGGACCCTGGCGACGGCGTCGCGGGCCTGACGGTCGGTCTCGGCGATGACGGCGGCGACGGGCTCGCCCTTGTAGGCGACCTTCTTCTCGGAGAGCAGCGGCTCGTCGTCGAGGCCGAAGTCGAGGAGCGACAGGAGGGTGTTGAGGTTTTGCGGCACGTCGCGGCCGGTGACGATGCGCACCACGCCGGGCATCCGCTCGGCGGCGCTCGTGTCGATGCGGCGGATGCGGGCGTGGTGGTGCGGGCTCCGTACGCAGCGCACGTGCAGGAGGCCGTCGAACAGGTGGTCGTCGTAGTAGGGCGAGCGCCCGGTGACGTGCCCGAGCGCGTCCTGGCGCTGGGTGGGTTGGCCTATCTCGTGGAGGTCGTCGTCGCGCTCGTCGGCGAAGTATTCCTTGCGGAACTCGATCATGGCTTACCCCGTGGTCCCGTGTCTCCCGGGCGCGCCGGACCGGGCGGCGTCGAGGATGGCGTTGATGATGGGCTCGTAGCCGGTGCAGCGGCAGATGTTGCCGGAGATCGCCTCGACGACCTGCTCGCGGGTCGGGTTCGGCTCGCGGTCGAGCAGCGCCTTCGCGGCCATCAGCATCCCCGGCGTGCAGTAGCCGCACTGGGCGGCGAAGCCCTCCATGAAGGCGCGCTGCAAGGGGTGGAGCTCGGGTCCGCGGGCGAGGCCGGCGGTGGTGGCGATGTCGCGGCCGTCGACGGTCTCGGCGAGGGTCAGGCAGGCGAGCTGCGGCTGGCCATCGACGAGGACGGTGCAGGTGCCGCAGGTTCCCTGGCCGCAGCCGTACTTCGGGGTGAGGTCGCCGACGCCGCGGCGGAGCACGTCGAGGAGGTTGGCGCCGTCCTCGACGAAGACCGCCTTGTCGGCGCCGTTCAGGCGGAAGCGGAGGGGCTTCTGCGCCATGGCCTATCTCCTCTCCAGCAGCCGGCGCAGGTGGACGCCGACGACCTCGCGCCGGTACCAGCCGGAGGCGAGGCTGTCGGTCGGCGGGTCGAAGCCGTCGGCGGCGGCGCGGGCGGCGGCCTCGATGGTGGCGGCCTCGAGGCTCTGGCCTTCGAGCGCCCGCTCGACCGCCTGCGCGCGGGCGGGCCTCGCCGCCATGCCGCCATAGGCGACGCGGACGCCGCGGAGCCGGCCGCCGGTGGCGGGAAGGAGCGCCGCGATCGAAAGGAGTGCGACGCCCTTGGGCTTGACGCGGGAGACCTTGGCGAAGCGGAAGGCGC
>CAZEGY010000470.1:0-2606 GCA_964511815.1 uncultured Rhodovulum sp. | reverse complement strand
AGAGCTCCGACCCCTCGCGGCTCGCCCCCGAGCAGTCGGCGAGCTTGCCGGGCAGGCGCAGCTTCTTGACCGCGGTCTTGCGGCTCGTCTCCTTCTCCGCCCGCCGCCGCGCCCGCTCCTCGGCCTTGAGCACGAGGTAGTCGAGGATCGCCCCCGCCGTCCGCGTGTCGGTCGCGAGCCAGTGGTCGAAGCGGTCGCGGACGGCGTTCTCGACGAGCCGCACCGCCTCCTGCGTCGCGAGGCGGTCCTTGGTCTGGCCGACGAACTCGGGCTCGCGGATGAACACCGAGATCATCGCCGAGCCGCCGGCCATCACGTCCTCGCGGGTGATCTGCGCCGCCTTGCGGTTCGACGAGAGCTCGCCGTAGGCGCGCATCCCCTTGAGGATCGCCGCCCAGAAGCCCTGCTCGTGGGTGCCGCCCTCGGGCGTCGGGATGGTGTTGCAGTAGGACGAGACGAAGGCGTCGCGCTGCGGCGTCCAGTTCACCGCCCACTCGACCGAGCCGACGGTGCCGGCGCCGAAGCGCTCGGCGAAGTCGACCTTGCCGGCGAAGGGCTTGTCGGCATAGCACTGCGCCCCTTCGAGGCGCTCGTTCAGGTAGTCGGCGAGCCCGCCCGGGAAGTGGAAGGTCGCCTGCTCCGGGGTGTCGTCGCCCGGCGCGAGACAGGCCGGGTCGCAGCGCCAGCGGATCTCGACGCCGGAGAAGAGATAGGCCTTCGAGCGCACCATCTTCAGCAGCCGCGCCGGCTTGAAGCGGCCGTTCGCCCCGAAGATCTCGGCGTCGGGGTGGAAGGTGACGGTCGTCCCCCGGCGGTTCGCCGTCGGGCCGAGGGTCTCGAGCGGCCCCTGCGGGTGGCCGCGGGAGAACTCCTGCCGGTAGAGCGTGCGGTTGCGCGCGACCTCGACCGTCACCCGGTCGGAGAGGGCGTTGACGACGGAGACGCCGACGCCGTGCAGGCCGCCCGAGGTCTCGTAGGCCTTGCCCGAGAACTTGCCGCCGGCGTGGAGCGTGCAGAGGATGACCTCGAGCGCCGACTTCCCCGGAAAGCGCGGGTGCTCGTCGACCGGCATGCCGCGGCCGTTGTCGCGCACGGTCGCCGAGAAGTCGGCGTGGAGCTCGACCTCGATGCGGCTGGCGTGGCCGGCGACGGCCTCGTCCATGGCGTTGTCGAGGACCTCGGCGACGAGGTGGTGGAGCGCCCGCTCGTCGGTGCCGCCGATGTACATGCCCGGGCGCTTGCGGACCGGCTCGAGGCCCTCGAGGACCTCGATGGCGCTGGCGTCATAGGCGTCGGAGGCGGCGTCGTCGCCGAACAGGTCGGGGGCGTGGACCATCTGGGCGGCTCTTTTCTTGGTCTTGCCGTTCGCCAAGGCTTGCGAAGGACTGCTCATCCCTTCCTATATCTTGTCCCGCCCGCGCAGCAAAGAGGTTCGCGCCATGCCGCCAATCCTCCAGCGACGCCTCCCGGTCGCGCCGTGGATGGACGACCACACGCTCCGCCTGCCCGGAACCGGGCCGGTCCCCCTCGCCGACTGGCTCCAGCGCGACGAGGTCTTCGCCGAGCAGATGGCCGCGCGCGACTACCTGATCGCCGAGCGCCGCGCCGCCGTCCACGCCCTCGCCGCGGAGGCGCGGGCCGCGGCCGAGGAGCTCCTCGCCACCGTCCTCGCCCATCTCGACGGCGTGCCGGGCTACGAGCGCGACGGCGCCACCATGCGCCGACCGGACGGCGTCCTCGTGCCTCTCGACGGCGAGCCGCTGATCGCCGCGGGGCGTCTCGTCCAGGAGGATCTCGTCATCCTCGACCGCCCCGAGGGCGGCGACGAGCACGTCCTCGTCGGGGCGATCCTCTGCTTCCCCTCGAACTGGACGCTCGCCGAGAAGTTCGGCCGCGGCCTCGTCCGCATCCACCAGCCGGTCGAGCCGTACGACGCGGCGGTGGCGCGGCGCGTCCAGCGCCTCTTCGACGCGATCCGTCCCGGGGCGCCGATCATGCGCGCCAACCTCCTGCTCTACGGCGAGCCGACGCTCTTCCACCCGCGCCCCGAGTTCGCCCACCACGCGCCCGATCCGGGCGCGGCCGCGTACGTCCGCGTCGAGCGCCAGACGCTCCTGCGCCTGCCGGTCACCGGGGCCGTCGTCTTTTCGATCCACACCTACATGCTCCGCCCCGCCGACCTCACGCCGGAGCAGCGCGCCAAGCTCGCCGAGGTCCGCCCCGGCGCCTTCGCCGCCGACGTGCCGTGAGGGTCTTCGTGCTGACCGGCGCCGGGGTCTCGGCCGAAAGCGGCCTCGGCACCTTCCGCGGCGGGCAAGATGCCGGGGGCGGGATCTGGGCGCGCTTCGACCCGATGAAGCTCGCGACGCCGGAGGCCTTCGCCCGGGATCCCGCGACGGTCCACGCCTTCTACGACATGCGCCGCCGCAACCTCCGCGCCGCGGCGCCCAACGCCGCCCACGCCGCGCTGGCGCGGCTCGCGCGCGGGCTCGGCGGGCAGGGCGGCGGCGTCTTTCTCTGCACCCAGAACATCGACGACCTGCACGAGCGGGCGGGGAGCCCCGCCGTCCACCACATGCACGGCGAGCTCCTGAAGGCGCGCTGCG
>CAZEGY010000469.1:0-2607 GCA_964511815.1 uncultured Rhodovulum sp. | reverse complement strand
CTTCAATATCAATGTCTTGACCATCGTCGCACGCGTGCGACGAGCGCGCGAAGGCGCGGCGTCCGGGCGCCTTGGGGTCCTTTCACAGGGGTCCCTTCGAGCCGGCGCGGCGCCGCAGGAGAGACCCGTGTTCGCGAGGTTCGGCATGTCGGCATCCCAGATAGACCTCTTCCACGTCGGAAATCGGCCGAGGCGTGATCGAGGGTGCGTTCCGCGAGGATGGCCCAAGATGCAGGACGGTCGCCGCGCGGTCCACCACCCGGGCGGCCTCCACGCCGTTCCCGGCGACCACGATTGAGTGATCGCCGCGGGGTGCCGTCACTCGATCGTCGGAACCGGCGCGTCGAGCCCCGCGATCTCGAGGATGAGCTTGCGCCGCACCGCCCGGGCGAAGCTCTCGTCCCCGTCGGCGGTGACGACGAAGGCGCCGGGCCCGCCGGCGATCCGCATGTACTCCGCCTCGAGGTCTTCGAACCGCGGCCGGCCCGAGCACGGGTCGCGGCAGAGGATGGCGAGGCCGTTGATGACGATCCCGGCTCCGAGCACCGCGTCGCGGGCGGTGGCGATGGCCGGCCCCTGGGGGTTCCAGGCACTGTCGCCGGAGAGGTCGATGACCTTGCGCCACCCCTCGTAGCCGTTGGTCTCGATCAGGTCCTTCCCCCTGAGCAGCGCCGCCCCGATCGCGTTGGTCCCGAACGCGCGCCGCGGCCCGGCGAGGAGCGCCGCGCCGAAGGCCCGCGCGCTCTCCTCGCCGTCGACGACCATCCAGTCGACGACCACGTCCTGCGACGCCTCCCCCGCCCACTCGACGTAGGTGACGGCGATGCGCCCGTCGGCGCCGCCGTTGGCGATGGCGAAGAGCACCTCGGGATCGACCATCGCGTCGGCATAGCCCTGCCGCTGGAGCCGGATCTCGGCCGCGTCGATCGAGCCGGTCGCGTCGGCGAGGAGCACGAGCTCGAGATCCACGGGCTCGGTATCGGCCCGCGCCGCGGCCGGAAGCAGCACGGCCGCGGAAAGCACGGCGGCGACGAGGGCGAGCGATCGGATCGGGCGCATGCGAGCCTCCGGGGTCGCGCCAGTCTCGGGGCAGCCGCCCTGCCCGTCCAGTCACGTTTGGGCCGAGTTGCCCGCCGGGCCGATTGCGACTACCCTCGACGCGGGGAGGGCGATGCCGTGAGCCGCGCATTCGTGAAGGAAGACGACGGGTCGGGGCCGGAGATGCTGCCCGATCTGCCGGTCAGCAGCGTCCCGAACCTCGTGACCGCGCGCGGGCTCCGCCTGATCTCCGCGAAGATCGCCGAGATCGAGGGCGCCCTGCCCGACGCCGACGAGGTCAAGGCGCCGCGTCTGCGCCGCGACCTGCGCTACTGGCAGCTCCGCCACGCCACCGCCCGCCCGACCGCCCCCGACCCGGACGACCCCGCGGTCCAGTTCGGGAGCCGCGTCACCTACCGCACCGAGGGCGGCGAGACCCGCACCGTCACCATCACCGGCGAGGACGAGGCCGACCCCGCCGCCGGCACCATCGCCTGGGTCGCTCCGGTCGCCCGCGCCCTCACCGGCGCCGGCGCCGGCAGCACGGTCACCGTCACCCTCCGCGGCGAACCCGTCGAGCTCGAGGTCGTCGCCGTCGAGACGCCCGAGGAGAACCGAAGCTAGGCGCTCACGCGGCGCCGCGGCGAACCAGCGCCTCGCCGATCATCTCCCGGCACCGCTCCGCGAGCGGCGAGAGCCGGCGATGGCGGAGCGCGAGGAGCGCGTAGGGCGCGACGACGAGCCGCTCGCGCAGCGGCAGCGTGACGAAGCCGCCGCCTTCCGCGGCGACGAGCTCCGCCACCTCGCGGCTCACCGGCGCCACCGCGTGCGAGGTCGCGAGCATCGCGATCGTGACGAGCAGCGACGAGGTGTTGGTGACGCGCCGCGGCGGGCGCACGCCCTGCGCCAGCAGCGCCTCCTCGATCGCGAGCCGGATCGGCGCGCCCGGCGCCTGCATCACCCAGTCGTGGGCGACGACGTCGGCGAGGCTCACCCGCCCGTGGCCGGCGAGGGGATGGCCGGCGGCGGCGAGGATGTCGATGCGCTCCTCGCTGGCGCGCACCGCCTCGAAGTCGGCGGCGTTGGCATCGGAGGGGAGCCGGGCGAGGACGAAGTCGAGGCGACGGGCGAGAAGGTCGTGGACGAGCGGGCGGCTCATCGACACCTCGACGTGGACCTCGGCATCGGGCGCCTCGCGGCGCAGGCGCTGGACGACCGGGACGACGGTGCCGATGGCGCCGCCGGTTACCGCGCCGATGCGCACGACACCCCCGCGGCCGGCGTTGAAGCGGGCGATCTCCGCCGCGGCCTCGCCGATTTCCTCGAGCACGTTGCGGGCGCGGCGGACCATGAGCTCGCCGAGCGGGGTCACGGTCATGCCGCGGGCGTGGCGCTCGAAGATCGCGCCGCCGCAGGCGCGCTCGATCTCGGCGAGGGCGCGCGAGGCGGCGGGCTGGGTGAGCGCGAGCGCCTGCGCGGCGAGCGACAGCTGGCTGTGCTCGGCGATCATCGCGATCAGGCGGAGCTGCTTCAGGGTCAGGCGCTGGGCGAGGGCGTGGGGCATGGGCC
>CAZEGY010000468.1:0-2629 GCA_964511815.1 uncultured Rhodovulum sp. | reverse complement strand
CGGCAGCTACCGCATCACCGGCCAGAAGATCTTCATCTCCGCCGGCGACCACGACATGGCCGAGAACGTCGTCCACCTCGTCCTCGCCCGCATCGCCGGGGCGCCCCCGGGCGTCAAGGGCATCTCGCTCTTCATCGTCCCGAAGTTCCTCGTCGACGCCGACGGCGCGCTCGGCGCCCGCAACGCCCTCTCCGTCGGCAAGCTCGAGGAGAAGATGGGCATCCACGGCAACGCCACCTGCGTGATGAACTACGACGGCGCCACCGGCTTCCTCCTCGGCGAGGCGAACCGCGGCCTCGCCGCCATGTTCACCATGATGAACGAGGCCCGCATCGGCGTCGGCCTCCAGGGCCTCGCCCAGGGCGACGCCGCCTACCAGGCCGCCGCCACCTACGCCCGCGAGCGCCTCCAGGGCCGCGCCGTGCCCGCGCCGGAGCACCCCGACGCCGCCGCCGACCCGCTCGTCGTCCACCCCGACGTGCGCCGGGCGCTGATGGACCAGAAGTCCTTCGTCGAGGGCGGCCGCGCCTTCCTGCTCTGGGCCGCGTCGCTCATCGACGCCGCCAACGCCGGCGACGAGGCCGCCCACGGCCTCGTCTCGCTCCTCACCCCGGTGGTGAAGGGCTTCCTCACCGACAAGGGCTTCGAGGGCGCGGTGCAGGCCCAACAGATCTTCGGCGGCCACGGCTACATCGAGGAGACGGGCGCCAGCCAGTTCGTCCGCGACGCGCGGATCGCGATGATCTACGAGGGCGCCAACGGGGTGCAGGCCCTCGACCTCGTCGCCCGCAAGCTCGGGGCCGACGGCGGCAAGCCGATCATGGCCTTCTTCGAGACGGTCAAGGGGTTCATCAAGGAGAACGACGGCGACGCGCGCCTGAAGGCCGACTTCCTCGAGCCGCTCGAGGCCGCCTCCAAGGATCTCCAGTCCGCCGCGACCTTCTTCCTCCAGTCGATCAAGACCCCGAACGCCGTCCTCGCCGGCTCGACCGACTTCCTCCACCTCTTCGGCCACGTCTGCCTCGGCTACATGTGGGCGCGGATGGCGAAGGCGGCGCTGGCCGCCTCGGACGACTTTTCGGCAGCCAAGCTCGCCACGGGGCGCTACTACATGGCCCGACAGCTCCCGGCGACCGCGCTGCACCTCGCGCGCATCCGGTCGGGAGCCGAGCCGGTCATGGCCCTGCCCGAGGAGGCGTTCTGATGCCCGAATACGAGCTCCACTGCTTCGCCCAGTCCGGCAACTCCTACAAGGCCGCGCTGATGCTCGCCCTCAACGACGCCGACTGGGAGCCGGTGTGGGTCGACTTCTTCAACGGCGGGGCGCGAACGCCCGAGTTTCTCGCCCTGAACGAGATGGGCGAGGCCCCGGTGCTCGAGCACGGCGAGCTCGTGCTCAGCCAGTCCGGGGTGATCCTCGACTACCTCGCGCAACGCTTCAGCGACTTCGCCCCGAAGTCCGAGGCCGAGCGCCGCGAGGTCCTGCGCTGGACGCTCTGGGACAACCACAAGCTCACGAGCTACATCGCGAGCCTGCGCTACCTCCTGAAGTTCGTCCCCGAGGAGAAGACCGACCAGCACGTCATCGCCTGGCTGACCGCGCGGTCGGGCAAGGCGCTCGAGGTCCTCGACCGCCATCTCTTCTCGAACGAGTGGATCGCCGGCGACCACGTCACCATCGCCGACCTCTCCTGCGTCGGCTACCTCTACTTCGACCACGAGTTCGGCCACGACCTCACCGCCTTCCAGAACATCGAGCGCTGGCGCCAGCAGATCGCCGCGCTCCCCGGCTGGAAGCACCCCTACGACCTGATGCCGGGCCACCCGATCCCGGCCGGAGCCCTGTCATGAGCGACGCCTACATCTACGACGCGATCCGCACCCCGCGCGGCCGCGGCCGCGCCGACGGCGCCCTCCACGAGCTCACCGCCGTCCGCCTCTCGGCCGACACCCTCAACGCGCTCCGCGCCCGCACCGGCGCCGCGACCGACGCCGTCGAGGACGTGATCTGGGGCAACGTCACCCAGGTCGCCGAGCAGGGCGGCTGCCTCGCCCGCTCCGCCGTCCTCCTCTCCGAGCTCCCCGAGCACGTCCCAGGCCTCGCCCTCAACCGCTTCTGCGCGAGCGGCTTGGAGGCGGTGAACCTCGCCGCCAACCAGGTCCGCGCCACCGGCGGCGGCTACGTCGCCGGCGGCGTCGAGATGATGAGCCGCGTGCCGATGGGCTCCGACGGCGCCGCCATCGCCGTCGACCCGGCCCTCGCCTTCAAGACCTACTTCGTCCCCCAGGGCATCAGCGCCGACATCATCGCGACGAAGTACGGCTTCAGCCGCGACGACGTCGACGCCTACGCCGTGGAAAGCCAGAAGCGCGCCGCGAAGGCGTGGGCCGAGGGCCGCTTCGCCCGCTCGGTCGTCCCCGTCACCGACATCAACGGCCTCCCCCTCCTCGACCGCGACGAGCACCTCCGCCCCGGCACCGACATGCAGTCCCTCGGCGCGCTGAAGCCCGCCTTCGAGGACATGGGGCGCACCATGCCCGGCTTCGACGCCGTCGCCATCCTCAAGTACCCCGAGCTCGAGCGCATCACCCACGTCCACCACGCCGGCAACTCCTCCGGCATCGTCGA
>CAZEGY010000467.1:0-2629 GCA_964511815.1 uncultured Rhodovulum sp. | reverse complement strand
GCGCCGGTGGCGAAGGACTCGGCGTAGAACTCCTCCTTGTTCGCCATCACGAACTGCCCGAGCGCCTTCAGCATCGCCGCCCGCTCGTGGAACGAGAGCCGGCGCAGCCCCGCCCCGGCGGCGCGCCCGTAGTCGAGCGCCGCGGCGAAGTCGATGCCGGAGGAGTCGATGCGGGCGACCGGCGCCCCGGTGGCGGCGTCGAGGAGCGTCTGGCCCTCGCCCTCGCCCTTCAGCCATCTCCCGCCGACATAGCTCTCGAGCGTGCGCGGCCGGGTGGTAACGTCGACGGTCATCTCCCGCCTCCTTCAGTCGAGCCCGAGGGGCGCCAGCGTCTCCCGGACCGACGCGGTCCAGTCGGCGAGCAGCGCCTCGTTCGGGCGGTGGCGGAGCCCGAAACGCTTCTGCGTCTCGAAGCGGGCGGAGTTCATCGTGCCGAAGCTGTCGGCGACCTTCGGCCGCCAGTAGGCGATCGCCGCCTCGGCCGCGGCCCGCCCCTCGTCGGTCGCCACGATCTCGGCGAGCCCGGCGAGCCCGAGCTCGGTGTGGCGCCTCTCGCGCGGGGCGATGGCGCGGAAGACCTCGGCGAGCGGCGCGTAGGACACCCGCGCCAGCTCGTCGAGCGTCACCGCCGCGGCGAGCCCCTGGAGGACGTTCATCACCACCGCGTCGACCCACCCCACGACCGGGTAGTGGAAGACCGCGAGCCGCATGTCGCTCCCGTGCCGCGCCTGCCCGAGGGCGGCGTCGCGCGGCAGCCGCTCGGCCCACGGATGCTGCGCCGCGTAGCGGCCCTCGTCGGCGCCGAAGTCGCCCATCAGGTCGAGCACCCGCCCGGCGTGGTCGGCCTTCTCGAGGGTGATCCGGCAGGCGGCGATGCGCGCGGTGATCCCCGGCGCGTCGTTGATCGTCGCGGCGAACCCGGCCGAGGCCGCGAGCTCGCTGTCGACGAAGCTCGCCATCAGCCGCAGGAGCTCGCCGCGGTAGCGGGCGGGGACGTTCCCCGGCGAGGTGAGGACGCCCCCTCGGGCGAGATAGTCCTCGATCGGCATCGTCGCGGTCTCGTCGGCCATCCTGCCCTCCCTCACTGGT
The DNA here is from genome assembly GCA_964511815.1 of uncultured Rhodovulum sp. Lineage (GTDB taxonomy): Bacteria > Pseudomonadota > Alphaproteobacteria > Rhodobacterales > Rhodobacteraceae > Amaricoccus. The sequence goes on along the minus strand of CAZEGY010000467.1, from coordinate 1,540 downwards.
CGTAGCTGACGACGACGCGGTCGCTTAAGGGGAAGCACTGGCAGGTGAGCACGTAGCCCTGCCGCACCTCGTAGTCCTCGAGCGCGTGGTTCGTCGCCATCTCGGTCTCGCCCTCGAGCACCTTGGCCCGGCAGGTCGAGCACACCCCGGCCTTGCAGGCATAGGGCGCGTCGATGCTCGCCTCGAGCGCCGCGTCGAGGAGGCTCTGCCCCGCCTTCGGCATGCGGAAGGTCCGCGTCGCCCCGTCGAGGGTCACCGTCGCCTCGGTCGAATTCGAGGTCGAGACCTCGGCCGACACCACGCGGCTCTTCGCCCGCCCGGGCTGGCCCGAGGCGAAGAGCTCGAACTTGATGCGCTCCTCGGCGAGCCCGTGCTCCTTCAGCGCCCCGGCGATCGCCAGCATCATCGGCTCCGGGCCGCAGATGAAGGCGGTGGTGACGCTCGGCAGGTCGATCCAGGTGCGGAACAGCGCCGCGCACTTCGCCGCGTCGACCCGCCCGCTGAAGAGCTCGATGTCCTGCGCCTCCGACTCGAGCACGTGGACGATCGACAGCCGCCCGAGGTAGCGGTTCTTCAGATCCTCGAGCTCCTCGCGGAACATGATCGAGCCGATCTGGCGGTTGGCGTAGACGAGGGTGAAGGTCGAGCGCGGCTCGGCGGCGAGCACCGTCTTGACGATCGAGAGCACCGGCGTGATCCCCGAGCCCCCGGCGAAGCCGAGGTAGGACTTCGCCACCTCCGGCTCGATCGCGGTGAAGAACCGCCCCATCGGCGGCATCGCCTCGATCGTCGTGCCGGCCTTCAGCTCCTCGTTCGCCCAGGTCGAGAACGCCCCGCCGTCGACGCGCTTGATGCCGACGCGCAGGAACCCCTCGCCCTTGCCGGCGCAGATCGAGTAGCTGCGGCGCAGCTCGTCGTCGTCGAACTTGCGGCGGAAGGTCAGGTACTGGCCTTGGGTGAAGTCGAAGAGCGCGGCGTCCTCGTCCTTCGGCTTCAGGGTGACGACGACGGCGTCCCGCGTCTCCTTGCGGACGTCGACGACATCGAGGGAATGGAAGCGTGCCATTTCTTTGTCTCCGGTCCGCTCAGATGCACTTGAAGTAGTCGAAGGGCTCGAGGCAGTCGTCGCAGCGCCAGCTCGCCTTGCACGGGGTCGAGCCGAACTGGCTGACCTTGGTCGTATGCACCGACCCGCAGCGCGGGCAGGCGACGGCGGCGTTGGCCCCCGCGAGCTTGCCGACCCGCCCCATCAGCCGGCCGTCGGCGGCGGTGCCGTCGATCGGCGGCGCGATCCCGTAGGCGCGGAGCTTCTCCCGCCCCTCGGCGCTGATCCAGTCCGTCGTCCACGCCGGCGCGAGCTGGCGCTTCAGCCGCAGCTTGCCGATGCCGCGCTCGCGGAGCGCCGCCTCGATGTCGAGGTTGATGATCGCCGTCGCCGGGCAGCCCGAGTAGGTCGGCGTCACGGTGACGACGAGGGTGTCGTCGTCCCAGGCGACATCGCGGACGATGCCGAGGTCGGTCAGCGAGATCACCGGGATCT
>CAZEGY010000466.1:0-2629 GCA_964511815.1 uncultured Rhodovulum sp. | reverse complement strand
AGGTGAGCCAGGACACCTGGATCTTCTTCCCGTGGGACATGGCGCTCCAGTACGTCCGGCCCTACCGCGGCGAGTAGCGGCGCCCCCTTCGGAAATCGGCAAGTCCTCCGCGCATCCGGCAAAGGCGCCGTTGGCGGAGGGCTTATCCTTCGCCGGATAACAGCAGAGGAGGTGTGAATGCCGTATCGGATCGCCACCGGCGCCGCCGCGCTCGTCGCGGCACTCGCCGCCACCGGGGCGCCCGCCCGGGCGCAGGAGGCCGAGTCGTGCGCCACCCCGCGCTTCTCCGACGTCGGCTGGACCGACATCTCGGCGACGACCGCGGTCGCGGGGCTGGTGCTGAAGCACCTCGGCTACACGCCGAAGATCGACGTCCTCTCGGTCGCGGTCACCTACGAGGCCCTGCCCCGCGGCGACATCGACATCTTCCTCGGCAACTGGATGCCGTTGCAGGTGCCGATCCAGCAGCCGCTCGTCGAGGCCGGCAAGATCGAGGTGCCGCGCGTCAACCTCGAAGGCGCCATCATCGGCTTCGCCGTCCCCAAGGCCACCTTCGACGAGGGCCTGAAGACCTATGCCGACATCGCCGCCTTCGCCGACGAGCTCGGCCACAAGATCTACAGCATCGAGCCCGGGAGCAGCGCCAACGCGACGATCGGCGAGATGATCGCCTCCGACAAGTTCGGCCTCGGCGACTTCGACCTCGTCGAGTCGAGCGAGCAGGCGATGCTCGCCCAGGTCGAGCGGGCGGCGAAGGGCGGCAAGCCGATCGTCTTCTTCGGCTGGCGGCCGCACCCGATGAACGTCAACATCGACATGGCGTACCTGACCGACGGCGACGACGTCTTCGGCCCCGACGACGGCGCGGCGACGGTCCTGACCAACACCCGCCCGGGCTACTCCGCGGAGTGTCCGAACGTCGGCAGGTTCCTCGCCAACCTCGTCTACACCGTCGAGGCCGAGGACCTGATGATGAGCTACATCCTCGACGAGAAGATGACCGCCGACAAGGCCGCCGCGAAGTGGCTGGCGGACAACCCCGACGTCCTCGCCCCCTGGCTCGAGGGCGTGACCACCCGCGACGGCGCCCCGGGCCTCGACGCCGTGCGTCAGGGCCTCGGTCTCTGAGCGGCGCGCCGGGCAGCCGTCGGCGGCTGCCCGTACTCGCGGCGGAAGGCGCGGGAGAGCGCGGCGATCGAGGAGAAGCCGGTGCGCTCGGCGACGTCGGCCATCGCGAGCCGGGTGTCGAGGACGAGGCGCCGCGCCGCCTTGAGGCGGAGCGCGAGGTAGTAGGCGCCGGGTGAGGTGCCGACCGAGGCGCGAAACAGCGTCTCGAGCGTGCGTGCCGAGACCCCGCCGCGGCGCGCGATGGCGCTGACCGGCAGCGGCTGGTCGAGATGGGTCTCCATCACCCGGATCGCCGCGGCGACCCGCGGCTCGCGGTCGCCGAGCCGGCCGAGCGAGACGAGGGGCTGCGCCTCGCCGCCGCCCTTGGTCTCGTCGTAGACATAGACGCTCGCGACATCGAGCGCGGTCGAGAAGCCCTGCCGGGCCCGGATCAGCGCGAGCATGAGGTCGAGCGCCGGCATCGCCCCGCCGGCGGTGAACACCGGCCCGTCGATCACCCAGCGGTCGGGGCGCACGTCGGCGAGCGGAAAGCGCGCGGCGAACTCCTCGAGATCCTCCCAGTGCGTCGTCGCCGCCCGCCCGTCGAGCAGGCCGGCGAGCCCGAGCGCCCAGGCGCCGGCCTCGATGCCGCCGGTCATCGCGGCGCTGCGCGCGCCGGTGCGCACGGCATGGAGCACCGCCCGCGTCGAATGGGCGACGACGTTGAAGGCGGCGAGCACGATCAGGAGGTCGCGGCGACGGGTGGGCACGAAGGCGCCGTGGACGGGAATCGCGAGGCCGCAGCTCGTCGCCGCCGGGTCGCCGTCGAAGGAGACGAGCTCCCAGCGATAGATGTCGCGCCCGGCGACGCGGTTCGCGGCGCGCAGCGGGTCGACGGTCGCGGCCAGCGTCATCAGCGAGGTGTCGGGGTAGACGAGCAGGGTGATCGCCAGCGGGTCGTCGGCGGGCTCGAAGATCATGGCGGTTCGCTCTCGGCAAAGTCGACTTCGCTCGAAGTCAAATGCGCCGGCGGGGGCGCGGTCAAGGTCCGGGGCACGCCACCCCCCGAGAGGAGCCAGGCCATGCCGCTCACGCCGAACCGCGAGGTCTTCATCACCTGCGCCGTCACCGGCGCCGGCGACACCGCCGGCCGCTCGGACAAGGTGCCGGTGACCCCGGCCGAGATCGCCGGCGCCGCCGTCGAGGCCGCCCGCGCCGGCGCCGCCATCGCCCATATCCACGTCCGCGACCCCGAGACCAGGCAGGGCGCCCGCGACCCGAAGCTCTACCGCGAGGTCGTCGCGCGCATCCGCGACGCCGGCGTCGACGTCGTCCTGAACCTCACCGCCGGCATGGGCGGCGACCTCGTCCTCGGCTCGACCGAGGCGCCGTTCCCGCCCGGCGCCGGCACCGACATGGCAGGCGCGAGCGAGCGCCTCGCCCACGTCGCCGAGCTCCTGCCCGAGATCTGCACCCTCGACTGCGGCACGATGAACTTCGGCGAGGGCGACTACGTGATGAC
>CAZEGY010000465.1:0-2634 GCA_964511815.1 uncultured Rhodovulum sp. | reverse complement strand
ACCCTCGTCGGCAAGACCCACGACTTCCACGTGACGACCGCCCTCGGGATCGGGCTCCCCGACAACCTCGCCGCCATCGGCGAGTCGATCGCCCACCTCGCCGCCCTCGGCCGCGAGCCGCTCTTCGATGCCGAGCACTTCTTCGACGGCTGGAAGGCGAATCCCGACTACGCGCTCGCCTGCCTGAAGGCCGCGTTCGAGGCCGGCGCCCGCTGGATCGTGCTCTGCGACACCAACGGCGGCACGCTCCCCCACGAGGTCGGCGCCATCACCCGCGCCGTCGTCGCGGCCGGCATTCCGGGCGAGCGCCTCGGCATCCACGCCCACGACGACACCGGCAACGCCGTCGCCAACTCGCTCGCCGCCGTCGACGCCGGTGCGCGCCAGATCCAGGGCACGCTCAACGGCCTCGGCGAGCGCTGCGGCAACGCCAACCTCGTGACGCTGATCCCGACGCTGCTCCTCAAGGAGCCCTACGCCAGCCGCTACGAGACCGGCGTCGGGCGCGGCGCCCTCGCCGACATCACCCGCGTCAGCCGCCTCCTCGACGACATCCTCAACCGCGTCCCCGACCGCCAGGCGCCTTACGTCGGCGCCTCGGCCTTCACCCACAAGTCGGGCCTGCACGCCAGCGCCATCCTCAAGGACCCCACGACCTACGAGCACGTCGCCCCCGAGAGCGTCGGCAACGCCCGGGTCATCCCGATGTCGAACCAGGCCGGCCAGTCGAACCTCCGCGAACGGCTGGCGAAGGCCGGGATCGAGGTGGCGCCGGGCGACCCGCGGCTCGCCGACATCCTCGCCGAGGTCAAGCGCCGCGAGGATCGCGGCTTCGCCTACGACGGCGCCTCGGCGAGCTTCGAGCTCCTCGCCCGCGCGGAGCTCGGGCAGATGCCGCGCTTCTTCGAGGTCGAGCGCTACCGCGTCACCGTCGAGCGGCGGCGCAACGACCGCGGCGAGCCGGTGACGGTCTCCGAGGCGGTCGTCGTCGCCCGCTTCGGCGGCGACCGGGCGATGAGCGTCAGCGAGAGCCACGACCCGGTGACCCTCGCCGACCAGGGGCCGGTCAACGCGCTGTCCCGCGCGCTCCGCAAGGATCTCGGCCCCTACCAGGCCTTCATCGACGACATGAAGCTCGTCGACTTCCGCGTCCGCATCACCTCGGGCGGCACCGAGGCGGTGACCCGCGTCCTCGTCGAGAGCGCCGACGGGGAGGGGCGGCGCTGGTCGACGGTGGGCGTCTCGGCCAACATCGTCGACGCGAGCTTCCAGGCGTTGCAGGATGCGATCCTGTGGAAGCTCCTCCGCGACGGCGCCCCGGTGGCGGGGGTCGCATGACCCCCGCGGGCGACGGGCCCGAGGCCCTCGTCGTGCGCGGCGACCCCGAGCGCTGGCGCACGGTGATGGCGGCGGCGCCGGTCTCGCGGCCGGGCCTTCTCGCGCTCTACGCCTTCAACCTCGAGATCGCCCGGGCGCCGTGGGTCGCCTCCGAGCCGCTTCTCGCCGAGATCCGGCTCCAGTGGTGGCGCGACGCGGTCGCCGAGATCTACGACGGCGCCGCGCCGCGCCGCCACGAGGTCGTCGAGCCGCTCGCCCGGACCGTGGCCGACGGCGACCTTCCCCGCCGTCTCTTCGACGAGATGATCGACGCGCGCGGCGCCGAGGCCGAGGGCTTCCCCCTCGCCGATCGCGCCGCGCTCGAGCTCTACGTCGATCACACCGCCGGCCATCTGATGGAGCTCGCCGCCCGCGCCCTCGGCGCCGAGGGCGCGGCGCTCCCGGTGGTGCGCGAGTTCGCCCGCGGCGCCGGCACCGCGGCGCTCCTCCGCGCGCTTCCCGCCCTCCGCGCCCGCGGCCGCGACCCGCTGCCCCCCGATCTGGCGCCGGCCGAGTTCGCCCGGGACGGCCTCGCCGCCCTGGCCCGCGCCCGTGCCCATCGCGACCGCGTGCCCCGCGCCGCCATCGCTGCGCTGCTGCCGGGCTGGCAGGCGGGGCGCGTGCTCGCGAAGGCCGCGGCCGAGCCTGAGTCCGTGGCGGCGGGGCGGCTGGAGGCGTCGGAGGCGCGGGCGCGTGCCGGCCTCCTCTGGCGGGTGGTCAGCGGGCGCTGGTGACGCTCCGCGGGCGGCGCAGCGCCAGCCAGATGAGCGCGCCGCCCGCCGCGGCGAGGAGCGGCGCCATCGCGAGGTTGACCGCGACCCAGCCGGTCACCGCGTCGCCGCCCGAGCAGTTCATCAGCCCGCCCGAGGCGAGCGAGGCGACGCAGACGAGCCCCATCACCGCGAAGTCGTTCATCCCCTGGACCCGGCCGCGCTCCTCGGGGGTGTGCGCCGAGGTGAGGAGCGCCGTCGCGCCGATGAAGCCGAAGTTCCAGCCGAGGCCGAGGAGGATCAGCGCCACGGCGAAGTGGCCGATCGTCACCCCGGAGAGCGCCACCGCCCCGGCGGCGGCGAGGATGACGAGCCCGGCGGCGATCACCCGCTCGGACCCGAAGCGGGAGATGATCGCGCCGGTGAAGAACGACGGCGCGAACATCGCGAGGACATGGCCCGACACCACGTCGGCCGCCTGCGCGGTGGCGAAGCCGCAGCCGACGATGGCGAGCGGCGTCGAGGTCATCACCAGGTTCATCAGCGC
>CAZEGY010000464.1:0-2639 GCA_964511815.1 uncultured Rhodovulum sp. | reverse complement strand
AGCGCCGCGACCGCGTCCTCGACCATGGCGATGGCGACGTCGAGCTTGGCCTTGCGGTCCTCGTACTTGTCCATGTGCTGCATGGCGCCCTGGTAGGCCTGGATGCCGAGGAAGCGCAGGCCGGGGGCCGCCGCGGCGGCCTTGGCGATCTCGACGACCGCGGGCGTGGTGGTGACGCCGCAGCGGCCGGCGCCGCAGTCGATCTCGACGAAGACGCCGAGCTCGGTGCCGTGCTTCTGCGCCGCCGCCGAGAGGTCGGCGATGTTGGCGACGTCGTCGACGCAGACGATGACCCGGCCGCCCGAGATCTTCGGCAGGCGGGCGAGGCGGTCGATCTTCGCCGGGTCGCGGACCTGGTTCGAGACGAGGATGTCGTCGATGCCGGCGCGGGCGAAGACCTCGGCCTCGGAGACCTTCTGGCAGCAGACGCCGATGGCGCCGCCGAGCGCCATCTGCAGCTTCAGCACGTCCACCGACTTGTGCATCTTGCCGTGGGCGCGGTGGCGCATGTCGTGCGCCTTCGCGTAGTCGCCGAGCTTCTTGACGTTGCGCTCGAGGGCGTCGAGGTCGAGGATCAGACAGGGCGTCTGAATGTCCTCGGTGGCCATGCCGATGGCGGCGGGGATGTCGTAGCCGACCTCGAGGCCTTCGATCTGTTCCTGCTTGGTCATGTCGTCTCCCCTCACTTGTTCCAGGGCAGCTTGTCGAGGTCGACGTTGCCGCCGGTGATGACGACGCCGACGCGCTTGCCGGCGAAGACGTCGCGGTTCTTCAGGATGGTGGCGAGCGGCACCGCCGAGCTCGGCTCCATCACGATCTTCATCCGCTTCCAGATCAGCTTCATCGCCTCGATGATCTCCTCGTCGGAGGCGAGGAGGACGTCGGTGACGTAGCGGCTGACGAAGTGCCACGTGCGCTCCTTGAGCGGCACCAAGAGGCCGTCGGCCACGGTCTTCGGCGCGTCGTAGGCGATGATCCTGCCCTGCTTGAACGACTGGTAGGCATCGTCGGCCTGCTCGGGCTCGGCGGCGTAGATCTTCGTCTCGGGGGCGATGGTGGAGAGCGTCAGGCAGGTGCCGGAGATCATGCCGCCGCCGCCGATCGGGGCGACGATGGCGTCGAGGGGCCCCATCTCCTCGACGATCTCCTTGGCGCAGGTGCCCTGGCCGGCGATGACGCGCTCGTCGTTGTAGGGGTGGACGAAGTCGGCGCCGGTTTCGGCCTGTATCCTGGCGAAGGTCTCCTCGCGCGACGAGGTCGAGGGCTCGCACTCGGTGACGATGCCGCCGTAGCCGCGGACGGCGTCCTTCTTGGCCTGCGGGGCCGTCCGCGGCATCACCACGTGGCAGGGGATGCCGCGCCGCCCGGCGGCGTAGGACAGCGACAGCGCGTGGTTGCCCGAGGAGTGGGTGGCCACGCCCTTCGCCGCCTTCTCCTCGGAGAGGCCGAAGACCGCGTTGCAGGCGCCGCGCACCTTGAAGGCGCCGGCCTTCTGCAGGTTCTCGCACTTGAAGAAGAGCGAGCAGCCCGCGAGCTCGTCGAGGAAGCGCGAGGTCAGGATCGGCGTCTTGTGGATGTAGGGCCGGACGCGCTCGTGCGCGGCCAGCACGTCGTCCCAGGTCGGGATGTAGAGGGTGTCCGTGGTGGCGCCGGTCGTGGCGGTCATGGTCAGGCGGCCTTCTCGAGCGCGGCGGCGGTGCCGCGATAGTATTCCTGCGCCGCGGCGACGCCGCTGCCAAGAGTGATCGGGAAATCGAGGTCGGCCATGACCATCTCGGCGGTGGCGAGGCCCGAGAGCGTCATCACGTCGGTGAGGCTGCCGAGGTGGCCGATGCGGAAGAGCTTGCCGGCGACATCGCCGAGCCCGACGCCGAAGGCGACGCCGTACTTGTCCGCGGCGTGGACGACGACCTTGGTGCCGTCGAAGCCCTCGGGGACCATGACCGCGCTGACCGTCTCGGAGTAGAGATCGGGCGACTTGGCGCAGAGCTCGAGGCCCCAGGCGGCGACGGCGCGGCGGACGCCCTCGGCGATGCGGTGGTGGCGGGCGAAGACGTTGTCGAGCCCCTCCTCCTCGATCATCTTCAGCGATTCGCCGAGGCCGTAGAGGAGCTGCGCCGGCGGGGTGTAGGGGTAGCCGCCCTTGGGGTTCGCGTTCAGCATGTCGCGGAAGTCGAGGAAGCAGCGCGGCAGCTTGGCGGCCTCCATCGCCTTCAGCGCTTTCGGGCTGACGCCGACGATGGCGAGGCCGGTCGGCAGCATGAAGCCCTTCTGGCTGCCGGTGACGGCGACGTCGACGCCCCACTCGTCCATGCGGAAGTCCATGCAGCCGATCGAGCTGACGCCGTCGACGAGGAGCAGCGCCGGATGACCCGCGGCGTCGAGCGCCTTGCGGACGGCGGCGACGTCGGAACGGACGCCGGTGGCGGTCTCGTTGTGGGTGACGAGGACGGCCTTGATCTCGTGGCCCTTGTCGGCCTCGAGCGCGGCCTGGAACTCGGCCGCCGGCGCCCCGGCGCCCCACGGCGCGGTGAGCTTCTGGACGTTCAGGCCGTGGCGCTCGCACATGTCGATCCAGCGGTGCGAGAACATGCCGTGGCGGCAGGCGAGGATCTTGTCGCCCGGCGACAGCGTGTTGG
>CAZEGY010000463.1:0-2654 GCA_964511815.1 uncultured Rhodovulum sp. | reverse complement strand
TCTCCGACTTGCCGGTGGCGATCTTGGCGTGGGTCCGCGCGTCGACGTCGGGGTTCACCCGGATGGCGATCGGGGCGGTGGCGCCCATGCCGCTCGCGACCTCGGAGAGCGCATGCAGCTCGGGCTCGGACTCGACGTTGAACTGGCGGATGCCGTGGTGGAGGGCGAGGCGCATCTCGGCCCCGGTCTTGCCGACGCCCGAGAAGACGATGCGCTCGCCCGGCACCCCGGCGGCGCGGGCGCGGCGGTACTCGCCCTCGGAGACGACGTCCATGCCGGCGCCGAGCGAGGCCATCAGCCGCACGACCGCGAGGTTCGAGTTCGCCTTCATCGCGTAGCAGATGACGTGGTCGAGCCCGGCGAGCGCCTCCTCGAAGACCCGGTAGTGCCGGGTCAGCGTCGCGGTCGAATAGACGTAGACCGGCGTGCCGACCGCCGTCGCGATCTCGGGGAGGGCCACCTCCTCGGCATGGAGGACGCCGGCCCTGTAGGTGAAATGATCCATCGCCGCGTCAGTCCGTCAGCTGCGACTCGGCGAGGGCGACGCGCGGCTCCGGCTCGCCCTTGATGCCGCAGGCGGCGAGGGCGAGGAGAAGCGCGAGCGCGAGCGCCCTCACCCGAGCGCCTCGCGCCAGCGCGCGGCCTGCGCCCGCACCCGCTCGGGCGCCGTGCCGCCGTAGCTCGTGCGGCTCGCGACCGAATTGTCGACGCCGAGCACCTCGTAGACCTCGGGCGTGATCCCGGGATGCGCCGCCTGCATCTCGGCGAGCGCGAGGTCGGGCAGGTCGACGCCGCGGTCCTCGGCCACCTTGACGAGCGCGCCGGTGACGTGGTGCGCCTCGCGGAACGGCAGGTTCAGCCGCCGGACGAGCCAGTCGGCGAGGTCGGTCGCCGTCGAGAACCCCGAGCCCGCCGCCGCGCGCAGGGCGCCCTCCTGCGGCGCCATGTCGGCGACCATGCCGGTCATCGCCGCGAGCGCGAGCATGAGGCTGTCCGCGGCGTCGAAGACCTGCTCCTTGTCCTCCTGCATGTCCTTGGAATAGGCGAGCGGCAGCCCCTTCATCACCGTGAGCAGCGCGACGAGCGCCCCGGTGATCCGCCCGACCTTGGCGCGGACGAGCTCGGCGGCGTCGGGGTTCTTCTTCTGCGGCATGATCGAGGAGCCGGTCGAGAAGCGGTCCGAGAGGCTGACGAAGCGGAACTGCGCCGACGACCAGATGACGATCTCCTCGGCGAAGCGCGACAGGTGGGTCGCGCAGATCGACGACGCGGCGAGGAACTCGAGCGCGAAGTCGCGGTCGGAGACCGCGTCGAGCGAATTCGCCATCGGCCGCGCGAAGCCGAGGGCCTCGGCGGTCATCGCCCGGTCGATCGGAAAGCTCGTCCCGGCGAGCGCCGCCGCCCCGAGCGGGCTCTCGTTCATCCGCGCCCGCGCGTCGCGAAAGCGCCCGCGGTCGCGGTCGAGCATCTCGACGTAGGCGAGCATGTGGTGCCCCCAGGTCACCGGCTGCGCCGTCTGGAGGTGGGTGAAGCCCGGCATGACCAGCGCCGCCCCGGCCTCGGCCTGCCCGACGAGCACCCGCATCAGCGCGGTCAGCCCCTCCCCCGCCGCGTCGCACTGGTCGCGCACCCACAGGCGGAAGTCGGTGGCCACCTGATCGTTCCGCGACCGGGCGGTGTGCAGCCGGCCGGCCGCCGGGCCGATCAGCTCGCGCAGGCGGCTCTCCACGTTCATGTGGATGTCCTCGAGCGCCTTCGAGAAGGCGAAGCCCCCGGCCTCGATCTCTGACAAGACGGTGAGCAGCCCTTCCCGGATCGCCGTGACGTCGCTACCCGAGACGATGCCGGACGCGCCGAGCATCGCGGCATGGGCACGGCTCGCCGCGACGTCCTGGCGGGCGAGGCGCTTGTCGAAGTCGATCGAGGCGTTTATCGCCTCCATGATGGCGTCCGGCCCGCTGGCGAAGCGGCCACCCCACATCGTATTGGAACCGATCTTGTCGTTCATCTCCGCCCTGCCCCACGCCCTGGCCCGCCTCGCGCCGGCCCTGCTATACGCCGGGCTCGCGGCCTTCGCAAATCCCGGCAGCGCGGCGGACCTGACCGCGGAGGACCGTGCCGCGCTCGAGGCCCTGCGCACCGACGAGATGCGCAAGCTCGTCGTCCTCGACGCCCCCGCCGCGGCGGCCGACGTCCCCTACACCACCGCCGACGGCAGCGAGACGACACTCGCCGCCTCGAACGGCAAGGTCCGCCTCGTCAACTTCTGGGCGACCTGGTGCGCCCCCTGCCGCGAGGAGATGCCGGCGCTCGCCGCGCTCGCCGCCGACCGCGGCGGCGCCGACTTCGCCGTCATCCCGATCGCAACCGGCCGCAACACCCCGGAGGGGATCGCGCGCTTCATGGACGAGGCCGGGGTCACCGCCCTCGGCACCGGCCTCGACCCGAAGGGGACGCTCGCCGCCGCGATGCAGGTCCGCGGCCTGCCGGTCACCGTCATCCTCGACCGGGAGGGCCGCGAGATCGCCCGGATGCTCGGCGGCGCCGACTGGAACGGCGCCAGCGCCCGGGCGATCGTCGACTACCTCGTCGCCCACGGCTCGGAGACGGCGCCGGCGCTCTGAGTGACCTCTGCAAGACCGCCCGCACCCGCG
>CAZEGY010000462.1:0-2667 GCA_964511815.1 uncultured Rhodovulum sp. | reverse complement strand
GGCGGCGCGTCGAGGACGTCCTGATAGGTCGCCGGCGACCGATGTCCTCTGGTGTGCTCGTTCATCGCAGGGCCCATGCACTCCTCGCTTCGAGGATACCCCATCGCCGGCAGGGCGTCACCCGATCGTTCGCCCGCGCCTCCTGCCGGCCTCGGGATCCCGCTCCTAGTGCGCCGCCGCCCAGGTCCCGCCGGCGCCGGCGTCGACGATCAGCGGCACGCTCAGGGCCACCGCCGGCAGCGCCGCCTCGGCCATCACCGCGCGGACGGCGGCGGTGGTCTCATCGACGGCGGACTCGGCGACCTCGAAGAGAAGCTCGTCGTGGACCTGGAGGAGCATCCGGGCGGGCAGGCCCTCGATGGCCGCGGGGACGCGGATCATGGCGCGGCGGATGATGTCGGCGGCCGAGCCCTGGATCGGGGCGTTGATCGCCTGGCGCTGGGCGGCGGCGACGTGGGGGCCGCGGGAGCCGATGTCGGGGATGTGGATGCGGCGGCCGAAGAGGGTCTCGACGTAGCCGTGCTCCTTCGCGAAGGCGATGGTCACGTCCATGTACTCGCGGATGCCGGGGAAGCGCTCGAAGTAGGTGTCGATGAAGCGCTTGGCGTCCTCGCGCGGGATGCGCAGGTTGTTGGCGAGGCCGAAGGCGGAGATGCCGTAGATGACGCCGAAGTTGATCGCCTTGGCCTGGCGGCGGACATGGGCGGGCATGCCCTCGATCGGGACGCCGAACATCTCGGAGGCGGTCATGGCGTGGATGTCGAGCCCCTGGCGGAAGGCTTCCTTCAGCGCCTCGATGTCGGCCATGTGGGCGAGGATGCGGAGCTCGATCTGGCTGTAGTCGAGGGAGAGGAGCAGGTTTCCGGGCTCGGCGACGAACGCCTCGCGGATGCGCCGGCCCTCGTCGGTGCGGACCGGGATGTTCTGCAGGTTGGGGTCGATGGAGGCGAGCCGGCCGGTGGCGGCGCCGGCGATCTGGTAGCTGGTGTGGACGCGGCCGGTCTCGGGGTTGATGGCGTCCTGCAGGGTGTCGGTGTAGGTCGACTTGAGCTTGGAGAGCATGCGCCAGTCGAGGACGCGCGCGGGGAGGTCGTGGCCCTGGGCGGCCAACTCCTCCAGCACGTCGGCGCCGGTCGAGTAGGCGCCGGTCTTGCCCTTGCGGCCGCCGCCGAGGCCCATCTGGTCGAAGAGCACCTCGCCGAGCTGCTTCGGCGAGCCGACGTTGAAGGCGCCGCCGGCGAGGGCGTGGATCTCGGATTCGAGCGCCGCCATCCGCTGGGCGAAGTCGCCGGAGAGCCGCGACAGCCGCGCCCGGTCGACGCGGACGCCGTTCGCCTCCATCGCCGCCAGCACCGGCACCAGCGGCCGCTCCATGGTCTCGTAGACACGGGTGACGCGGGCGAAGGGGAGCCGCGGCTTCAGGGCCTCGCGGAGGCGCCAGGCCACCTCGGCCTGCTCGGCGGCGTAACGGCCGGCGTCCTCGACCGGCAGCTGGGCGAAGCTCAGCGCCGCCTTGCCGCCGCCGGTCAGGGACTTGAGCGTGGCGGTGACGTGGCCGAGGTAGGAGTCGGCGAGGTAGTCGAGGCCGTGGCCGTGCTGGCCGGCGTGCAGCGCGTAGGAGACGAGCATGGTGTCGTCGAACGGCGCGAGGCCGATGCCGTGGCGGGCGAGGAGCTTGACCGCGGCCTTGACGTTGTGCCCGACCTTCAGCACCGCGGGGTCCTCGAGCACCGGCTTCAGGATGGCGAGGGCCTCCGCGGCCGGGATCTGTCCTTCGACGCGCTCGACGAAGAGCTCGCCGGAGCCGGAGACGTGGCCGAGGGGGACGTAGGCGGCGTGGCCGGCGCCGACGCAGAGGGCGATGCCGACCGGCTCGGCGCGCATCTCGTCGGCGGCGGTGGTCTCGATCCCGAGGGCGAGGACGCCGCGGGCGTGGACCCCTTCGATCCAGTCGGCGAGCGACGGGGCGTCGCGGAGGATGACGTAGGCGGCGCGGTCGATGGGCGCCAGCGCCTCCGGCTCGGGGGCCTGCGCCGCGCCGGGGCCCTGGGCGGCGGCCGCGGAGGGCTCGATGGTCGGCGGCTCGACGCCGAGCTTCGCCGCCACCCGGCCGGAGAGGGCGCGGAACTCCATCAGCTTCAGGAACTCGAGCAGGACGTCGGCGTCGGGCTCGCGGACCTCGAGGGCGGCGAGCGGGTCGGCGAGCGGCACGTCGCGCTTCAGGGTGACGAGGTCGCGGGAGACGCGGATCTGGTCGGCGTGGCCGAGCAGCACCTCGCGGCGCTTCGGCTGGCGGATCTCGCCGGCGCGGGCGAGGAGCGTGTCGAGGTCGCCGTACTCGCCGATGAGCTGGGCGGCGGTCTTGACGCCGATGCCGGGGGCGCCCGGGACGTTGTCGACCGAGTCGCCGGCCAGGGCCTGCACGTCGATCACCCGGTCGGGGCCGACGCCGAACTTCTCGCGGACCTCGTCGGGGCCGATCGGCCGGTTCTTCAGGGTGTCGAACATCGCGATGCCCGGGCCGACGATCTGCATCAGGTCCTTGTCGGCGGAGACGACGGTCACCCGGCCGCCGGCGGCGACCGCCTGGGTGGCGTAGGTGGCGATGATGTCGTCGGCCTCGAAGCCGGCCATCTCGATGCACGGCAGGTTGAAGGCGCGGGTCGC
>CAZEGY010000461.1:0-2674 GCA_964511815.1 uncultured Rhodovulum sp. | reverse complement strand
GGTTCTCGATCAACGTCCTCACCATGTTCGCGATGGTGCTCGCCATCGGCATTCTCGTCGACGACGCCATCGTCGTCGTCGAGAACGTCGAGCGCATCATGGCCGAGGAGGGCCTCCCCCCGCGCGAGGCGACGCGCAAGGCGATGCGCCAGATCTCGGGCGCGATCATCGGCATCACCACGGTGCTGACCGCGGTCTTCATCCCGATGGCGTTCTTCCCGGGTGCCGTCGGCATCATCTACCAGCAGTTCAGCCTGACGATGGTCGTCTCGATCCTGTTCTCGGGCCTGCTCGCGCTGTCGCTGACCCCCGCCCTCTGCGCCACCTTCCTCAAGCCGATCCCGCAGGCCACCACGAGAAGCGCGGCCCGTTCGGCTGGTTCAACCGCAACTTCCGGCGGCTGACCGAGCGCTACGGCAGGGCGGTCGGCTGGCTCGTCGGCCGCGCCGGCCGGGTGATGCTCGTCTATCTCGTCCTGCTCGTCGCGCTCGGCTGGAGCTTCTCGCGGCTGCCGTCGTCGTTCCTGCCCAACGAGGACCAGGGCTTCGTGCTCGTCGACATGCAGGCGCCGACCGACGCCAGCGCCAACCGCACGAACGAGGTGATCTCGCGGGTCGCGGCCGTCTTCGGGCAGGAGGAGGCCGTCGACCAGACCGCCTACATCCGCGGCTTCAGCTTCTCCGGCGCCGGCGACAACGCCGGCCTCGCCTTCGTCACCCTGGACGACTGGGACGAGCGCGGCCCGGAGGACTCGGCGCAGGCGCTGGCGCAGCGCGCCAACGGCCAGCTCTTCGGCCTCAGCGACGCCGTCGCCTTCGCGCTGTCGCCGCCGCCGATCCAGGGCCTCGGCACCTCGAACGGCTTCACCTTCCGCCTGCAGGACCGCGCCGGACGCGGCCAGGCGGCGCTCACCGAGGCCGGCGACCAGCTCATCGCGGCGGCCTCCGCGAGCCCGGTCCTGACCGGAATCCGCCGCGAGGGGATGCCCGACGCCGCGCAGGTGAACCTCGTCATCGACCGTGAGCAGGCCAACACCTTCGGCGTCTCCTTCGAGGCGATCAACTCGACGATCTCGGCCAACCTCGGCTCGCGCTACGTCAACGACTTCCCCAACGCCGGCCGCATGCAGCGCGTGACGATCCAGGCCGACGAGGGCCGCCGGCTCGACACCGACAGCCTGCTCGCCCTCAACGTCAGGAACGCCGAGGGCGGCATGGTGCCGATGTCGGCCTTCGCCTCCGTCGAATGGAAGCGCGGCCCGGCGCAGGTCGTCGGCTACAACGGCTACCCGGCCGTCCGCATCAGCGGCGACGCCGCGCCCGGCTACTCCTCGGGCGACGCCATCGCCGAGATGGAGCGGCTCGCGGCCGAGCTGCCCCCCGGCTTCGGTTTCGAATGGACGGGCCAGTCGCTCCAGGAGATCCAGTCGGGCGCGCAGGCGCCGCTCCTCGTCGGCCTGACCATACTCTTCGTCTTCCTGCTCCTCGCGGCGGTCTACGAGAGCTGGTCGATCCCGCTCTCCGTGATGCTGGTCGTGCCCCTCGGCGTCATCGGCTCGGTGCTGGCGGTGACCTGGGCCGGTATGGACAACGACGTCTACTTCAAGGTCGGCCTGATCACCATCATCGGCCTGTCGGCGAAGAACGCGATCCTGATCATCGAGTTCGCCAAGGATCTTCGCGCGGGGGGGATGCCGGTCCTGCAAGCCTCGGTCGAGGCGGCGAAGCTCCGCTTCCGTCCGATCGTCATGACCTCGCTCACCTTCACCCTCGGCGTGGTTCCGCTCGCCACCGCCACCGGCGCGAGCGCGGCCAGCCAGAACGCCATCGGCATCGGCGTCCTCGGCGGCATGATCTCGGCGACCCTGCTCGCGATCTTCTTCGTGCCCGCGTTCTTCGCCTTCGTCATGCGACTCTTCGGGCGCGGCCGGGCGCCCGCTCGCATCGACGGGAGCGCCGTGCCGGCGGAGTGACGCATCGGACCGGAACCGGCGAGGACGCTGCGCTCCGGCAGGGTCAGCGTCCCTCGTCCCCGTCGAGGTCGAAGATCCGGCCGGTCAGCCAGTCGGGCCAGTCGCGCTCGAAGAAGGATCCGGCGGCCTCGTCGAACCGGCGGTTCGGTCGCGTCGCGACATCGAGGGCGGTTCCTCGCAGGCGAACCACGATCTGCCCCATCCGGTCGGCCTCCCGTTCCTCCCGGAAGCGGAAGGCCTCCAGCGCGCCCGCCGCGGCGACCGGCAGGGACCGGCCGGCGGGATCGAGGATGGCGCGGGCGCCGCGGCTGCCGCCGCCGTGGCGGATGAAATGGTCGAGTGCGGCGAGGACCGCCTCGGAGGCCAGCGCCATCTGCTGCCACTGCAGCGCCCGGGCCGCCTCGGCCGGGCGGGTGCAGGCGATGCCGCCGGTGCGGATCTCGGCGTTGAGCGCCCGCGCCTCGTCCAGCGCCGCGGCGACGCCCGCGGCATCGCAGATCATGCCGGCGCGGTCGCTCATCCGGTCCTGGACGCTGGCGCGGACCGCCCGGACGGTGCGCGGGCTCTCCGGCCGCAGGATGGCGCCGACCGCGGCGACGGCCGCCGCGGCGACATCGCGGATCTCGGCGCCGGGCGCCGCCTGCGCCCGGCCGCTGGCGGCGATGTGCTCGGCGGCGCGGGTGCCGAAGACCTGGCCGGCGT
>CAZEGY010000460.1:0-2680 GCA_964511815.1 uncultured Rhodovulum sp. | reverse complement strand
TCGTCGGCGGCGATGGCCTACCTCGCGCCGAACCGGGGCCGGCCCAACCTGACGGTGCAGACCGGCGCGCAGGTGAAGCGCATCGTCGTCGAGAACGGCCGCGCCGTGGGCGTCGAGCTGATGGACGGCAGCCGCATCGCCGCCGCGACGGAAGTGATCCTGTCGTCCGGCGCCATCGGCTCGCCGCGGATGCTGATGCTCTCGGGCATCGGCCCGGCGGAGCATCTGGCCGAGGTCGGGGTGCGGCCGGTGCTCGACCAGCCGGGGGTGGGCTCGAACTTCCAGGACCACCTCGACCTCTTCGTCATCGCCGAGGTCACCGGCCCCCACACCTACGACCGCTTCGCCAAGCCGCACCTCTCGGCGCTGGCCGGCCTGCAATACCTCCTGACCAAAACCGGCCCCGTCGCCTCCAGCCTCTTCGAGACCGGCGGCTTCTGGTACGCCGACCCCGACGCCCGCTCGCCCGACATCCAGTTCCACCTCGGCCTCGGCTCCGGCATCGAGGCCGGGGTCGCGGCGATGCCGAACGGCGGGGTGACGCTGAACTCCGCCTATCTCCGCCCGCGCTCGCGGGGCACGGTGCGGCTGGCGAGCGCCGATCCGGCGGCGGCGCCGCTGATCGACCCGAACTACTGGGAGGACGCGCACGACCGCGAGATGTCGATCCGCGGCCTCAAGCTCGCGCAGGAGATCATGGCGCAGGCGCCGCTCGAGCCCTTCGTGCTGGCCGAGCGCCTGCCGGGGCCGGAGGTGCGCACCGAGCAGGACTATTTCGACTTCGCCTGCCGGCATTCGAAGACCGACCACCACCCGGCCGGCACCTGCCGGATGGGAGCGGACCCGGGCGCCGTCGTCGATCCGCGGCTGCGCTTCAACGGCATCGACCGGCTGCGGGTGGTCGACGCCTCGATCATGCCGACGGTGGTGTCCTCCAACACCAACGCGGCGACGATCATGATCGCGGAGAAGGCCGCGGACATGATCCGGGCCGACCACGGGGGGCGATGATGACTCCCGTCCCCGCACGAGATCACGCATTGTCGGGGCGAGCGGAGCCCCGAGAGGATGCGATGAGCAAACGGCCGACGATCGTGGACGTGGCGCGGGCCGCGGGCGTCTCCAAGTCGACGGTCTCGAACGTGCTCCAGAACAGCCCGCTGGTCCGGCCGGCGACCCGGGCGCTGGTCGAGAAGGCGATGGGGGAGCTCAACTACGTCTACAACCGCTCGGCCGCCAACCTCCGCGGCGCCGACGTCGGGCTGATCGGGCTCGTCATCAACGACCTGCGCAACCCGTTCTTCACCGAGTTCGCCGCCAGCGCCCAGATGACCTTCGCCGAGCGCGGCTACGCCACCGTCATCGCCAACACCGACGAGACCCCGGCGATGCAGGCCCAGGTCATCGCCTCGATGATCGAGCACGGCGTCTCGGGCTTCCTGATCTCGCCGACCTACGTCGACGAGGCGGAAGGGCTCGAGCCGATGCGCCGTGCCGGCATCCCGGCGATGCAGGTGCTGCGCCGCATCGACGCGCGCACCGACGCCTTCCCCTTCGCCTCCCTCGACTACGAGACCGGCGGGCGGCTCGCCGCGGAGCATCTGCTCGGCCTCGGCCTCCGGCGCATCGCCTTCGTCGGCGGGCTCGAGAACCGGCCGGTGACCGAGGAGCGCATGGCCGGCTACCGCGCCGCGATGGCGGAGGCCGGCCTCGACACCCTCGCCTTCCACGGCCGCCCGTCGCGGGCCTTCGGCCGCGACATGGCCCTCGGCCTGCCGCCCGGGGTCGAAGGGGTGATCTGCTTCTCCGACCTCGTCGCCCTCGGGATGCTCGCGGGCTTCGCGCAGGCCGGCGTCCGCGTCGGCACCGACGTCCGCCTCGTCGGCTTCGACGACATCGAGGAGTGCGCCCTGACCTGGCCGCAGCTCAGCTCCGTCCGCTGCGACGTCGCCCGCTTCGGCCGCGACTCCGCGGCGGCGATGCTCGCCTGGATCGAGGGCGGCGAGCGGCCGCCCGAGACCCGCCTCGCGCCGGTCGAGCTCATCGTCCGCGCGTCGAGCAGCGGGGTGCCGCAATGACCGCGCACCCCGCCTGAACCGATCCCCTCGCGGTGGCGGTAGCCGAGGCGCCCGCCGACCCCGCTCGCCCTTGCCCCAGACAGACCGGACCCCCGCCATGACCGTCGACGTCCCGCAGGCCATTCTCGACGCCCTCACCGACGTCGCCATGCCCCGCCTCCCGCCCGAGCGCCCGGCGCCCGGGGCGATCGAGGTCGGCGGCATCCGCGTCCCCCTCCACCGTCACGGCTGCGTCGTCGTCGGCAGCGGCGCCGCCGGCCTGCGCGCCGCCGTCGAGCTGAAGCGCCGCGGCGGCGACGTCGTCGTCATCAGCCAGAGCGCCTGGGGCGGGACCTCGGCCTGCTCGGGCTCGGACAAGCAGACGCTGCACACCGCCAACACCGCCGCCCGCGGCGACGACCTGATGGCGATGGCCCGCGCCATCCGCGCCGGCGGGGCGATGGACGAGGACACCGCCTACGTCGAGGCCGTCGGCTCGGCGCGGGCGATGGCCTCGTTGCAGTACCTCGGCCTGCCGCTGCCCCAGGACCCGCTCGGCGGCACGCTGCGCTACCAGACCGACCACGACGAGGTCGGCCGCGCCACCAGCTGCGGCCCGCGCA
>CAZEGY010000459.1:0-2682 GCA_964511815.1 uncultured Rhodovulum sp. | reverse complement strand
AGACGATGCCGCGGGTGACGGTGCCGCCGAGGCCGAAGGGGTTGCCGACGGCGATGACGTCCTCGCCGACGCGCACCGCGTCGCTGTCGCCGAGCGGGAGTTGCGGCAGGTCGCCGGCCTCGACCTTGATGAGCGCGAGGTCGGTCTGCGGGTCGGTGCCGATCACCTTGGCGTCGAACTCGCGGTCGTCGGAGAGGCGGACGCGCACCTCCTCGGCGTGGTCGACGACGTGGTTGTTGGTCACGATGTAGCCGTCACCGTCGATGACGAAGCCCGAGCCGAGCGCGACCCCTTCCGGGCCGTGCTGCGGACTGCGCTGGCCGCCCGGGCCGCCGGGACCCTGGGGGGCCATCTCGGGAATGCCGAAGCGGCGGAGGAACTCGTCGAACGGCGAGCCGGGGCCGAAGGGCGAGCCCTCGGGCATCCCGAAGTTGCCGGCGAAGCGGTCGGCGTCGGCCTCCTGGGTGGCGAGCACGGTGACGACCGCGGGGCTCACCCGCTCGACGAGGTCGGCGACCGCGCCGGGCGCGGTCTCGGCGCCGGCGATCGGCGTCCACGCGAGCCATGCGCCGGTCGCGGCGGCGAGCGCCGTCGTCGCGAGCGGGGCGGGTTTCAGGAATGTCGCTCTCAGCGTCATGTCTCGATTGCCTCTCTTCACAAGTCGCGCGCCCGGTTGCGGGCGTCACCGTCGAAGATCGGCAGCGGATCTGACGCGGGCGTCGCCCGGAGATTAAAAATGGTTCATCCGGCCGGGTCGCCGCGGAGAAAGTCGAAATCGGCGCCGTCGTCGGCCTGGAGGACGTGGCCGTCGAAGAGGCGGGCGTAGCCGCGGGCGGGCGCCGGGGGCGGCGGCGGCAGCGCGGCGCGGCGGGCGGCGAGGACGTCGGCGGCGACGAGGAGGTCGAGGCGGCGGGCGGGAACGTCGAGGCGGATGCGGTCGCCGGTCTCGACGAGCGCGAGCGGGCCGCCGGCGGCGGCCTCGGGGGTGACGTGGAGGACGACGGTGCCGAAGGCAGTGCCGCTCATCCGCGCGTCGGAGATCCGCACCATGTCGCGGACGCCCTCCCGGGCGAGGGCGCGGGGGATCGGCAGGTAGCCGGCCTCGGGCATCCCCGGGGCGCCGCGGGGTCCGGCGTTGCGGAGGACGAGGACGTCGTCGGCGGCGATGCCGGTGGCCGCGTCGTCGAGGCGGAGGGCGAGGTCGGCGGGCGAGTCGAAGACGACCGCGCGGCCCTCGTGGCGCTGGAGCGCGGGCGAGGCGGCGGACGCCTTGATGACCGCGCCGCCGGGGGCGAGGTTGCCGGCGAGCACGGCGATGGCGCCCGAGGGCGAGACCGGGTCGTCGCGGCGGCGGATGACGCGGTCCTCCCAGCGCGGCGGCAGGGCGGCGTAGCGGTCGCCGAGGCGGCCGCCGTCGACGGTCGGCGCGTCGGGGTCGATCGCGCCCGCGACCCCGGCGATCTCGGCGAGCAGGCGCGGGACGCCGCCCGCCTCGTGGAAGTCGCGCATGTAGCCCGACCCCGAGGGCTTGAGGTCGACGAGGACGGGGAGGGCGCGCCCGAGGGCGTCGAGCTCGGCGAGGTCGAGCCGGCGGCCGAGGCGGCCGACGATGGCGGCGAGGTGGATGACGCCGTTCGTCGAGCCGCCGAGCGCCTGGAGGACGGCGAGGGCGTTGCGGATGGCGCCGGGGGTGAGGAGCGCGGCGACGGTCGGGCCGCCGTCCACGGCGAGGCGGGCGGCGGCGCGGCCGGTCGCCTCGGCGAGGCGGACGCGCTCGGCGGAGGTCGCCGGCGCGGACGCCGTCATCGGCAGCGCGAGGCCCATCGCCTCGACGAGGCAGGCCATCGTGCTCGCGGTGCCCATCACCGTGCAGGTGCCGACCGAGGCGGTCAGGCGGTCGCCGATCTCGGCGATCTCGGCGCCGTCGATGGCGCCGGCGCGGTGGGCGGCCCACAGCCGCCGGCAGTCGGTGCAGGCGCCGAGCCGCTCGCCGCGGTGGCTGCCGGTGTCCATCGGCCCGGTGGGGAGCACGATCGCCGGGACGTCGCCGCTGGCCGCGGCCATGACCTGCGCCGGGATGGTCTTGTCGCAGCCGCCGACGAGGACGACGGCGTCCATCGGCTGGGCGCGGACGAGCTCCTCGGTCTCCATCGCCATGAGGTTGCGGAGATACATCGAGCTCGGCGCGGCGAAGCTCTCGTGGAGCGACATGGTCGGGAAGACCATCGGCAGCCCGCCGGCGAGGAGGACGCCGCGCCTGGCCGCCTCGATCAGCTGCGGGACGTTGCCGTGGCAGGGGTTGTAGTCGGAGGAGGTGTCGGTGATGCCGACGATCGGCCGGTCGAGGGCGTCGTCGGAGAAGCCCGCCGCCTTGATGAACGCCTTGCGGAGGAAGAGCGAGAACTCCGCGTCGCCGTAGCTCGTGAGTCGTCTCCGCAGCCCGCGCGCCATGTCCCGCCTCCCGTGGCGGGCGGCCCTTCGGTCGGGCCGCCCTTCCGGTTCGCTCCTAGATCAGCGCCGGCGGGGTGTCACGCCTCGACCGGCTCGGCGGTGATCTCGTAGGCGAAGGCGTCGGCGTCGAGGCAGTCGAGGAGGCGTCCGGCGACCTCGGCCTGGGGGTACATGAGGAAGGCGACCTCGTGGGCCGAGCCCGGGAGCACGACGTCGTGGGCGTCGTTGAAG
>CAZEGY010000458.1:0-2686 GCA_964511815.1 uncultured Rhodovulum sp. | reverse complement strand
GCCGCATGAAGATCGTCGACGCCCACCACCACGTCTGGCGGCAGGCCGACCTGCCGTGGCTGCAGGGTCCGAGCGTTCCCCGCATCTTCGGCGACTACGATCCCGTCAAGCGCGACTACCCGATCGAGGAGTTCGAGGACGACATCGCCGGCACCGGCGTGACGAAGTCGGTCTACGTCCAGGCCAACTGGGCCCCCGACCGCGCCGACGACGAGGCCGCCTGGGTGCAGGCGACCGCCGACCGCACCGGCTGGCCCCACGCCATCGTCGCCTACGCCGACATGACCGTGCCCGACGTGCGCCCCGCCCTCGACGTGCTGGCGAGAAACCCCCTGCTCCGCGGCGTCCGCCAGCAGTTCCACTGGCACGAGAACCCCCAGTACCGCTTCGCGACGACCCCCGACCTCTGCCGCGACCCCACCGTGCAGGCCAACGTCGCCCGCCTCGCCGACTACGCCCTCGCCTTCGACCTCCAGGTCTTCGCCCCGCAGATGGCCGGCGCCGCCGAGCTCGCCGACGCCGCGCCGGCCGTCACCTTCGTCCTCCAGCACTCGGGCATGCTCGAAGACCTCTCCGACGACGGCCGCGCCGCGTGGAAGGCCGGGCTGCGCGAGCTCGCCAAGCGCCCGAACGTCACCTCGAAGCTCTCGGCCTACGGCACCTTCATCCACCGCAACGACCCGGCCCACATCGAGCGCATCCTCCACGACACCGTGGAGATCTTCGGCCCCGGCCGCTGCCTCTGGGGCTCGAACTTCCCGATCGAGAAGCTGTGGACGACCTACCCCGAACTCCTCGCCGCCTTCCGCCGCGCCGCCGCCGACCTCTCGGCGGGCGCCCAGGCCGACATCTTCGAGCGCACCGCGACGCGCGTCTACCGCCTCTGAGGACACCCCCCATGCCCCTCGAGATCAAGATCCTCGACTACGGCGACATCGAGCTCGAATCGAGCTTCCTCGTCCTCGGCCGCAACTGCGGCCTGCGGGCGCGGGTCTACACCTACGGCTTCCTCATCCTCGGCGGCAGCCATCCGATCGTCGTCGACACCGGCTTCCGCGACAACGCCATCATGGAGTCGCTCGGGATGCGCGGCCTCGCGTCCTACGACCAGACGGTCGAGCGCCAGCTCGCCCACCACGGCCTCACCCCCGGCGACGTCCGCTTCGTCTGCCACACCCACCTGCACATCGACCACGCCGGCCAGGACGACAAGTTCCCGATGAACACCACCGTCGTCGTCAACCGCCGCGAGATGGAGTGCTCGGTCTCCGGCCTCATGCACCCGCAGTACCCGAAGCCCGACGTCATCCACCTCGTCGAGCGCCTGCACACCCCCGGCGCCCTGCGTTTCGAGGACCTCGAGCTCTCCGGCCCGGTCGAGCTCATCCCCGGCGTCACGCTCGAGGCCGCCAACGCCCACACCGAGGGCTCGATGAACATCCACGTCGAGACCGTCGAGGGCCGCGCCACCATCTGCGGCGACGTGATCTACGACATCCAGAACCAGATCGTGGAGCCCTTCCACCAGATCCACGCGGGCGAGCCGCAGGTGACCGGCAACCACGCCGGCTCGAAGCGCGGCGAGAAGGCGGCGATCAAGAAGCTCCTCGCCAACGCCCGCTTCCTCCTCCCCGTCCACGACAAGCCGGCGAAGGTCGAGAACGGCCAGATCGTCGGCCGCCTCGACATGGCCGTCCCCGGCCCGGTCAGCCAGACGGTGATGCGCCGCACCTGGTTCCCCGCCTGAGCCCATGCACACCGCCCTCAAACCCGCCTTCCGCGAGCTGATCGACGCGCACGCCCCGGTACGCGCCATCGCCACCGGCTGCACCTTCACCGAGGGCCCGGTCTGGCACCCGGTCGAACGGCACCTGACCTTCTCCGACATGCCCGGCGACGTCCGCCGCCGCTGGGACGGAACCACCGTCACCGAGATCGCCCGTCCCTCGAACAAGGCCAACGGCCTCACCTACGACGCCAACCTCGACCTCGTCGCCTGCGAGCACGCCACCTCGTCGGTCGTGCGCTTCCGCGGCGGCCGCCGCGAGGTGCTGGCGAGCCGCTTCGAGGGCCGCGAACTCAACTCCCCCAACGACGTCGTCGTCCGCTCCGACGGCTCGATCTGGTTCACCGACCCGTGGTACGGCCGGATGCCGGTCTTCGGCGTCGAGCGCCCGCGCAACCTCGGCTGGCAGGGGGTGTTCCGCCTCCCGCCCGGCGGCGGCGAGCCCGCCCTCGTCGTCGAGCGCCGCCAGTTCTCCCAGCCGAACGGCCTCTGCTTCTCGCCCGACGAACGCCTCCTCTACGTCAACGACACCGAGCAGGCGCTGATCCGCGTCTTCGAGGTCACCCCCGACGGCCGCCTCGCCCGCGGCCGGCTCTTCGCCTCGGGCCTCCGCGACAGCCTGCGCCCGGGCGTCCCCGACGGCATGAAGTGCGACGAGCGCGGCAACGTCTGGGTGACCGCCCCCGGCGGCCTCTGGGTCTACGCCCCGGACGGCACGCTTCTCGGGAAAATCGCCATCCCCGAGCTCGCCGCCAACCTCGCCTGGGGCGGCCCTGACTGGCGCACCCTCTTCGTCTGCGCCTCGACCTCGGTCTACGCGATCCCGGTCAAGGTCGGCCCCCGCCCCGAGCCCTACATGCGCGCCGAAGGAGCGACCATGCAAAGCCTCGACCCCGCCCG
>CAZEGY010000457.1:0-2694 GCA_964511815.1 uncultured Rhodovulum sp. | reverse complement strand
TCGACACCCTGCTCGAGAGCCGCGCCGGCATCGCCCGCTACTTCACCTACGTGGTCACCAGGCCGGTGAAGGCTCCGGGTCCGCCGCCCTTCGCCGAGCTCCTCGGCGACCCCTGAGCGGCTTGCCTCCGCCGGCCCGGGCCGCTAAGCCTCGGCGCATCGACGGAGTGGCACCTAGGGTTCCGGGCCGGCTGGCCGCAGGACCGAGCGGTGCGGACACCGCCGGCGACATCCGGCGGCGGCACCCGAGGGACAAAAGCCCAGAGGCGGAGAAGTCGAGACACCCGAAACGCCCGGCCCCCGCCGGGCCGAAGGAGGTCTCATGACCCTCGCCACCATCGCCATCGTCCTGCTCGCCGCGCTGATCCACGCCACCTGGAACCTGCTCGCCAAGCGCTCCGCCGTCGTCGGCCCGACATTCGTCTTCGCCTACAACCTCTTCTCCTGTGTCGCCTACGCCCCCTGGGTCGTGTGGCTCGTCGCCCGCGGCGCGGTGCACTGGAGCTGGCCCGCGGCCGCCGCGGTCGTCGCCAGCGGCCTCATCCACCTCGCCTACTCGCTGGCGCTGCAGCGCGGCTACCAGCTCGCCGACTTCTCCGTCGTCTACCCGGTGGCGCGCGGCTCCGGGCCGATGCTCTCCAGCGTCGGCGCCGTCCTCGTCATCGGCGAGGCGATGACGCCGCTGCGCGTCGCCGGCCTCCTCGCCGTGGTCGCCGGCATCGGCCTCATCTCCACGCGCGGCGACCTCCGCGCCTTCCGCCGCCCCGGCGGTCAGGCCGGGGTGCGCTGGGGCACCGCCACCGGCGGGCTGATCGCCGGCTACACGGTGGTCGACGCCTGGGCCGTCAAGGCGCTCGGCATCGCCCCGGTCGTGCTCGACTGGTCGTCGAACCTGATGCGCTTCGTCCTGCTCGCCCCGCTGGTGGCGCGCGCCCCCGGCCGGGCGCTCGAGCGGATGCGCGGGCACTGGGCGCGCGCGCTCGCCATCGGCCTGCTCGCGCCCCTCTCGTACATCCTCGTCCTCGGCGCCCTCTCGCTCGGCGCGCCGCTCACCGTCGTCGCCCCGATGCGCGAGACCTCGATGATGCTCGGCGCCATCATGGGCATGGTGCTGCTCCACGAGGACGTCGGCGCCGGCCGGCTCCTCGGCTGCGCCGTCATGGTCGGCGGCGTGGTGCTGCTCGGCGCCTCCGCCTGAGCCGCAGGCGAGCCGTCCGCCCACCGGCCCCGCCGCAGGCGATCCGTCTGCCACCGCCGCCGCCTTCAGACGTTCCTGCTGCCCGAATCCCGCCATGCTCCGGGGCAACCCGCGACGGAGGAGCCCGATGACCCTCGCCCTCGAAGACCCGCTCGCCGACCCCCGCCTGCACCGCAGCTTCGCCTACGTCGCCGGCCGCTGGACCGCCGGGATCGGCAACCGCACCTTCGCCGTCCGCGACCCCGCCGACGGCAGGACCATCGGCCACGTCGCGGCGCTCACCGCCGCCCAGGCCGGCGCCGCCACCGACGCCGCCCACGCCGCCTTCCCCGCCTGGTCCGGCCTCCTGCCGCAGGAGCGCGGCGCCGTCCTCCGCCGCTGGCACGACCTCGTCGCCGCCGCCCGCGAGGACCTCGCCCGCATCATGACCCGCGAGCAGGGCAAGCCGCTCTCGGAGTCCCGCGGCGAGATCGACTACGCCGCGAGCTTCGTCGAGTTCTACGCCGAGGAGGCCCGCCGCCCGAACATCGAGGGCGTCACCTCCCACCTTCGCGACGCCGAGGTCGAGCTCTGGCGCGAGCCGGCGGGCGTCGCCGCCCTCGTCACGCCGTGGAACTTCCCCTGCGCGATGGTCACCCGCAAGGCCGCCGCCGCCCTCGCCGCCGGCTGCACCGTCGTCGTCCATCCCTCGGCCGAGACCCCGTTCTCCGCCCTCGCCCTCGCCGAGCTCGCCGAACGCGCCGGCATCCCCGCCGGCGTCCTCAACGTCGTGACCGGCGACGCGCCCGTCATCGTCCCGGCGTGGACCGCCGACCCCCGGGTCCGCGTCCTCTCCTTCACCGGCTCGACCGAGATCGGGCGCCTCCTCTACCGCCAGTCCGCCGACACCGTGAAGCGCCTCGTCCTCGAGCTCGGCGGCCACGCCCCGTTCCTCGTCTTCGCCGACGCCGACCTCGACCGCGCCGTCTCCGAAGCCGTCAAGGCCAAGTTCGCCACCTCCGGCCAGGACTGCCTCGCCGCCAACCGCCTGCTCATCGAGCGCCCCGTCTACGCCGAGTTCTGCCGCCGCTTCGCCGCCGCCGCCGCGGCGCTGACCGTCGGCCCCGGCGACACCGACCCCGACATCGGCCCGCTCATCAACGAGAAGGCCGTCGCCAAGCAGGAGGCCCACGTCGCCGACGCGCTGGCGAGAGGCGCGCGCCTGCTCGCCGGCGGCAGCCGCCTCGACCTCGGGCCGGCGTTCTACCCCCCGACCGTGCTCGCCGACGTCCCCGCCGACGCCCTCGTCCTGCACGAGGAGACCTTCGGCCCGGTCGCCGCCCTCAGCGCCTTCGACACCGAGGCCGAGGCCGTCGCCCGCGCCAACGCCACCGAGCACGGCCTCGTCGCCTACCTGCACACGCAAGACCCGCGGCGCATCTACCGCGTGACCCGCGCCCTCGAGTTCGGCATGGTCGCCGTCAACCGCACCAAGGTCACCGGCGCCCCGATCCCCTT
>CAZEGY010000456.1:0-2699 GCA_964511815.1 uncultured Rhodovulum sp. | reverse complement strand
CTTCGCCACGGGGACGAACGCCGACGCCGCCGGCGGCGTCGTGTGTCGTGTAGCTTAACGAGCGGTTAACACGACACGGACAATCCCGCAATATCAAAGACTTGACCCCCTGCGCACGCGTGCGCAGGCGCGGCCTCCCGGCGCGTCGGAGCCCTTCGCGGAGATCCTCTCCGATACCGGCGGCCCCTCCTGCCCGCCCCTCCGATCGAAGCAGGCCTTTGGCCCGCGACGACCCGGCCCGACAGGGGGACGCTCCGGTGGCGACCGTACTCGGGTGGGTCGCCCCCGGCTCCTCGACCCTCTCGCGACCTCCGCCTCAATAGCTCCCCGTCCGCGGCGGCCCCGCCTCGCACGCGTTCATCAGCGCGTCGAACGCCCGGCCGGTCAGGGCGCAGCGCAGCGCCCGGTGCTCCGGGTCGTCCCAGAGATCGCGAAACTCCGACGGATCCTCGCGGAGATCGTAGAGCTCCCCCGTTCCGTGGCTGTGATAGACGCAGAGCTTGTAGCGCCCGTCGAAGTACATGCTCGCCCGCGTATGCCGCGCGTCCGGCATCCCGAGCGCGTCGAAATACTCGCAGATCACATGGGGCTTGTGGCTGTCGGCCGGCATCTCCCCGGTCAGCAGCGGCCACAGCGACTTCCCCTGCATCCCCTCGCCCGCGGGCAGCCCCGCCGCCTCGAGCAGCGTCTGGGGGATGTCGACGAGCTCGACCAGCGCCTCCGACACCACCCCCTCGCCAACCCGCCCCGGCCACGAGAAGACCATCGGCACGTGCACCAGCCCCTCGTAGAAGCGCGCGCCCTTGTAGATCAGCCCGTGGTCGCCGAGCATCTCGCCGTGGTCGCTCATGAAGAGCACGAGCGTGTCGCGCCGCTGCCCGGTCTCGTCGAGCACCGCCAGCAGCTCGCCGACCATGTCGTCGATCAGCGCGATCATCGCGTGATAGGCGGCCCGCACCAGCTTGGCGTCGTAGGTCTCGGGCGGCGTGTCGTGGTTCGCCCCCCGCGGCCGCGCCCCCGGCGGCGCGTAGGACGGTGAGTCCGGGTCGCCGCGTCCCGGATCGACCGCCACCCGCGACTGCTGGTCCACCTCGAGGAACCGCGTCTGGTGCGCGATGTCCGAGGCCGCGAACGCCGGCGCCGGCATCTCCGCCCGGTCGAAGCGCGCGAGGTAGTCCGCCGGCGGATCGAAGGGCGGATGCGGATCGAAGAGGTTGATCGACAGGAACCACGGCCGCCCCGCATGGGTCCGCACGAACCGCTTCGCCCGCTCTCCCGCCCAGGTCGTCTGGTGATGCTCGGCCGCCACCCCGGCCCCGATCGTCCGCTGGCGGTCGTAGATCCCCTCCGCGTCGACCCCGCGCCCGGCGAGCCAGTCCTGGTAGTCGTGCTCCCCCGCCGCCCAGTCCGGGTCGGGATGGTGGCTCCAGTAGAATTCGTCGTACCCGTCGTCCGCCGGCCGCGTCTCGACCACCCCCTCGGCGCGCGACAGGTGCAGCTTGCCGATCAGCCCGGTCCGATACCCCGCATCGCGGAACAGGCGCGGCACCAGCACGATGTCGTCGGGAAACCGGACGTTGCCGTTGCGCTGCACCCCGGTCGCGATCGGATACTTCCCGCTGAGAAACGACGCCCGGCTCGGCGTGCAGACCGGACTCTGGCAATAGGCCCGCGCGAACGCGGTCCCCGCCCCCGCGAGCCCGTCGATCCCCGGCGTCCGCGCCCCCGCGTGCCCGAAGCACGAGAGCGTGTCCCACCGCTGCTGGTCGGTGCAGATCCACAGGATGTTCGGCTCGCTCATGTCGCCTCCCGAAGTGCCGGCCGCCAGCGAAGTCCCACCGCCCTCGCCTTCATGCATCCCCCCGGCTCGAAGCACCAGCGGACGCCGGCCATCTGGCCCGCGACGAATGTCGATTGATGACCTCCGGGCCGGACGCTATATCGCGGCCATGTCCCGGGGTCTCGGCATCGTCCGAATTACCGTCCCGGCGCTCTGAGGGTTCAGGGCCGCCGGGTTCCGGCGCGTGCGCGCCTCGCCACCCCCCTTCGACGGATGACCCGATGACCACCGACACCACGCCCGACGTCCTTGACTACAAGGACACCCTCTTCCTCCCGAAGACCGACTTCCCGATGCGCGCCGGCCTCCCCAAGCGCGAGCCCGAGTGGCTCGCCCGCTGGGAGCGCCTGCGCGTCTACGACCGCCTCCGCGAGACCGCCCACGGCCGCACCCCCTTCGTCCTCCACGACGGCCCGCCCTACGCCAACGGCCACCTCCACATCGGCCACGCCCTCAACAAGGTGCTCAAGGACTTCATCGTCCGCTCCCAGCAGATGATGGGCCGCGACAGCCGCTACGTCCCCGGCTGGGACTGCCACGGCCTGCCGATCGAGTGGAAGATCGAGGAGCAGTACCGGGCGAAGGGCAAGAACAAGGACGAGGTCCCGGTCAACGAGCTCCGCGCCGAGTGCCGCCGCTTCGCCGAACACTGGATCGACGTCCAGCGCGGCGAGTTCAAGCGCCTCGGCGTGAGCGGAGACTGGGAAAACCCCTACCTCACCATGGACTTCCACGCCGAAGCTGTCATCGCAGACGAGTTCATGAAGTTCGTCATGAACGGCGCGCTCTACCTCGGCTCCAAGCCCGTCATGTGGTCCCCGGTCGAGAAGACCGCCCTCGCCGAGGCCGAGATCGAGTA
>CAZEGY010000455.1:0-2704 GCA_964511815.1 uncultured Rhodovulum sp. | reverse complement strand
GCGACGATCATGAAGCGGTCGAGGTCGTACTCGCGGCCGTAGGCCACCTCGTCCCATGCCATCGAGCGCCTGAGCGCGTCCATGGCGTAGGCGCAGCGGTCCTCGTCGCCGGGGCGGACCCAGATCTGGAGGAGGACCTCGCGGCCCGACATGGTGGTGAAGCGGTCCTCGACGGCGCGCAGGTCGCCGGCGACGAGGGCGAAGAGGTAGGAGGGCTTGGCGAAGGGGTCCTCCCACTCGGCCCAGCCCGCGCCGCTCGCGACGAGGTTGCCGTTGGAGAGCAGCACCGGGGCGCTCGTGTCTTCGGGGCCTTCGATTCGCACCCGGAAGCGCGACATCACGTCGGGGCGGTCGGGCCAGTAGGTGATCTTGCGGAAGCCCTGGGCCTCGCACTGGGTGCAGTACATGCCGCGGGACATGTAGAGCCCCTCGAGCGCGGTGTTGGCCTCGGGCGAGATCTCGGTCTCGGCCTCCCAGGTGAAGGCTTGCGGGACGTGGGCGGCGGCGACGGTCAGGCCCTCGTCGTCGGTGGCGAGGGCGTTCGCGGGCACCGGTGCGCCGTCGATCGCCGCCGAGACCAGCGCGAGGCCGCGCCCGTCGAGGCGGAGGTCGGGGTCGGGGCCGGCATGGGCGGGATTGCGGCGGAAGGCGACCCTGGTCCGCACCCGCGTCGCGGTCGGGTGCAGGGCGAAGGTGAGCTCGATCGTCTCGGCGAGGAAGGCCGGCGGGCGATAGTCGGTGAGACGGATCATCGGAGCCTGCGTATCGGCGCGCACGTCACCCTCCCTGCGAAAGCCCCGACCGCGGCCACGCTGTATCCGCCGTGCCCGCGGCGTCAAGGGCCGCGCGCCCCGGGCCGTCGCGGACCGGCGGAGGCCCGCCCGCCTTCGCGGGTGCAAGATGCTTTCGCATCTGCGCTACCCGTGTTCGCTCTTGCGCATTTCTGCGCGCTCCGCTCAATTCGGGCCGGATGTTCCGGCTCGCTGATCGGGGGACCGAGTCATGTTTCTGGTCTGCGGCGAAGCGTTGTTCGACCTCTTCCTCGAAAGCGAGGAGGGGCCGGCGTCGGCGCTCTACGCCGCCCGCGCCGGCGGGTCGCCGTTCAACGTCGCGATCGGCCTCGCCCGGCTCGGGCAGCCGGCGGGGCTGCTCACCGGGCTGTCGACCGACCTCCTCGGCCAGCGCCTCGCGGCGGTGCTCGCCGCCGAGGGGGTGTCGACCGGCTACGCGATCGCGACCGACCGGCCGACGACGATCAGCCTCGTCGGCCTCGACACCAAGGGGGTGCCCGCCTACCAGTTCTACAAGAACGGCTCGGCGGACACCGGCGTCGCGCCGGGCGATCTCCCCGAGCTCGGGCCGGAGGTCGCCGGGCTGCATTTCGGCTCCTACTCGCTCGCCGCGGCGCCGGTCGCCGACGCGATGGCGGCGCTGGCCGGGCGCCATCGCGACCGCTTCGTCTCGCTCGACCCCAACGTCCGCCCGACGGTCGAGCCCGACATGGACGTCTGGCGCGCGCGGCTCGCGCACCTCTACCCGCTCGCGACCCTCGTCAAGATCAGCGCCGAGGACCTCGCGCTGCTCCATCCCGGCACCGACCCCGAGGCCTTCGCCGCCGACCTCGTCGCGCAGGGCGTCGGCCTCGTCGTCGTCACCGACGGCGGCGACGCCGCCCGCGGCTGGGCGGCGTCGGGCGCCCGCGCCGAGGCGACGCCGCCGAAGGTCGCCGTCGTCGACACCGTCGGCGCCGGCGACACCTTCCAGGCGAGCCTCGTCGCCCAGCTCCTCCGCGCCGACGGCGGGCCGCGGGAAGGGGTCGCGGGCCTCGACGACGAACGGCTTTCCGGCCTGCTCGCCTTCTCGGCGCGGGCCGCCTCGATCACCTGCTCGCGCCGTGGCGCCGACCTGCCGCGGATCGCCGAGCTGACCTGACCTGACAAGGACCGCCCCATGGTATCGACCGTCATCCCGGTGCAGCCCTTCGACCTCGTGATCTTCGGGGCGACCGGCGACCTCTCGCACCGCAAGATCCTGCCGAGCCTGTTCCGCCGCATGGCCGTCCACCAGATGCCGCCCGGCTCGCGGATCATCGGCGCCGCCCGCTCGAAGATGACCAGGGTCGAGTTCCGCAAGACCGTGCGCGACGCGCTCGGGCAGTTCGTCGAGCCGAAGCTGCAGAAGCCGGAGCTCGTCGACGAGTTCATCAACGCCATCGACTACGTCGCCATCGACGCCGCCGGCGAGGCGGGCTGGGCGACGCTGGCCAAGCGGCTCGACGAGAAGCCGGGCCACGTCCGCGCCTTCTATCTCTCGGTCGCGCCCTCGCTCTTCGCGGTGATCGCCGGGCGGCTGGCGCAGGCGGGGATCGCGACGCCCGAGAGCCGCATCGTCGTCGAGAAGCCGCTCGGCCACGACCTCGCCTCGGCGAAGGCGCTGAACGCCGAGCTCCGCCAGCACTTCGACGAGCACCAGATCTACCGGATCGACCACTACCTCGGGAAGGAGACGGTGCAGAACCTGATGGCGATCCGCTTCGCCAACGCCCTGTTCGAGCCGCTGTGGAACTCGCACTACGTCGAGCAGGTGCAGATCACCGTCGCCGAGTCGCTCGGGGTCGAGGGCCGCGGCGCCTACTACGACAAGTCGGGCGCGATGCGCGACATGGTGCAGAACCACATGATGCAGCTCCTCTGCCTGACCGCGA
>CAZEGY010000454.1:0-2712 GCA_964511815.1 uncultured Rhodovulum sp. | reverse complement strand
TCGAGTGGTCCTTGCCGTACATCTCGAAGTCGACGTCGAGCGCCGCCCAGCGCGCACCGAAGTCGGGTTTCCACTGGAGCTTGACGTTGCCGCCGGTGACCGGCAGCGTCAGCTCCTCGCCGTCCTCGTCGTCGAAGGTTATCGTCGCCTCGGCGGCGTTCACCTCCTTCAGCGGCACGTAGAGCACGCGCCCGGTCTTCGGCGAGATCGGCAGGAAGATCGAGTAGGTCTGCTGGCGCTCCTCGCGCAGGCTCGCGAGCATCACCGCCATCAGCGCGTCGTAGCGCTCGGCGGCACGGCGCAGGATCGCGTCGAAGCGGCCGGACCTGTAGAACTCGGTCGCCGAGACGAACTCGTACTCGAAGCCGAAGGTGTCGAGGAAGCGCCGCAGCATGGCGTTGTTGTGGGCGCCGAAGCTCTCGTATTCGCCGAAGGGGTCGGGGACGCTGGTCAGCGGCCGCTGGAGGTTCTCGCGCAGCATCGCCTGGTGGGGCACGTTGTCCGGGACCTTGCGCATCCCGTCCATGTCGTCGGAGAAGCAGACGAGCCGGGTCGGGATGTCGGAGATCGTCTCGAACGCCCGGCGGATCATCGTCGTCCGCGCCACCTCGCCGAAGGTGCCGATGTGGGGCAGCCCCGAGGGCCCGTAGCCGGTCTCGAAGAGGACGTGGCCCTTGGCGGGCGGGCCGTCGACATAGCGCTCGAGCAGCCGGCGCGCTTCCTCGAACGGCCAGGCCTTCGCCCCCATCGCTGCCGTGCGCACCGGATCCATCCGTCTCGCTCCCTCTTCGCCGAAGAAGGGTGCTCTAGGGAATGGACCCCGGGGGGTCAAGTCCGCGCCCCGGCCGAATCCCGGGCGAGACCCGCACGAGACCCGGACCGGGCGGCGGTCAGATCTCGATCTCGATCGCCTTGCCGGCGGCCTTGGCGAGCTCGACGACCTTGGCGGCGACGGCGAGATCCTGGAGCCCGACGCCGGTGCCGTCGAAGAGGGTGATCTCGTCGGCGGACCGGCGCCCGGGGTGGTCGCCGTTGATGACCGCGCCGATCGGGGTGATGTCGGCTTCCTTCACCAGCCCCTCGGCGACGGCGTGCTGGGCTTCGCCGATCGTCACCGACTGCGCGACCTCGTCGGTGAACACCGTGGCGCGGGCGAGGAGCGCGGCCTCGACCTCCTGCTTGCCCTTGGTGTCGGTGCCCATGCAGGCGAGGTGGGTGCCGGGCTTTACCTGCGCGGCCTTCAGGATCGCGTCGAAGGACGAGGTGATCGAGACGATGACGTCGGCCTCGGCCCCGAGGCGGTCGAGCTCGACGGCCTCGAAGGGGAGGCCGGCCTCCTTGGCGACCTCGGCGAGGCGGGGGAGCATCTCGGGGTGGAGGTTCCAGCCGATCACCCGCTCGAAGGAACGCTGGCGCAGGGCGGCGCGGAGCTGGAAGGCGGCCTGGTGGCCGGCGCCGATCATGCCGAGGACCTTCGCGTCCTTGCGGGCGAGGTGCTTGATCGAGACCGCCGAGGAGGCGGCGGTGCGGGCGGCGGTCAGGTAGTTGCCGCCGATCATCGCCGTCGGGCGGCCGGTGTCGGGGTCGAAGAGGAAGACCGTCGACTGATGGTTGCCGATCTGGCGGCGTTCGAGGTTGTGCGGCCAGTAGCCGCCGGCCTTGACGCCGAGGGTGTGGCCTTCGCGGTCGACGCCGCCCTTGAAGCCGTAGAGCGCCTCCTCAGGCTCGCCGAGGGCCTCGCGGACCACGGGGAAGTTGGCGGCGTCGCCGCGGGCCATCGCGGCGAAGACCTGCTCGACCGGCGCGAAGGCGTCGTCGAGCGAGAGGAGCGACGGGCAGGCGGCTTCGGGGACGACGATCATCTCTCTTCGCTCCTTTGTCGGGGGAGGCGGCGGAGGGGGGCATCGAGCCCCCCTCCGCCGCCGGCATTCGCCGCCCGCGCCACGTTCGCAGGGGCGGCGCGGGCGGACAGTGCGGGACGCGGCCGTTGCCGCGACAGGGTGCGCGCAGGTGCGCGCAGGGTTTTCTTTGCTGGTTTTCGGCCTGTTGGCCGAAAACGACTGCTCTCCAGGTCTCGAGGCCGTATGAAAGCCTGGGGCCGCGCCCCTCGGACGATGGGCGGGCGAGGGGGGCGGGTGGGTGGTTCACCCACCCGCGGGGATCAGTAGACCTTGCCGCGGGCGCTGACCGGCCAGATCGTCTCGACCTTGCCGTCGCGGACCCCGACGTACCAGTCGTGGACATTGCAGGTCGGGTCGCAGTGGCTGGTGACGAGCCGGAGCTTCTCGTTGACCTTCAGCACGCCCTGCGGGTCCTCGATGACGCCGTGCTCGTCGGAGCACTTGATGTACTTGACGTCGTCGCGGCCGTAGACGAACGGCATGCCGCTGTCGACCGACTGCGCCTTGAGGCCGGCGTCGCAGATCGCCTTGTCGGGCTTGGCGTGGGACATGACGCTCGTCAGGATGAAGAGCGCGTTCTCCCACTCGCCCTGGTCGATGCGCTTGCCGTTCTCGTCGAGGATGCGGCCGTAGTCGCCGTCCATGAAGGCGTAGCTGCCGCACTGCAGCTCGTTGTAGACGCCGGAGTTCGACTCGAACTGGTAGCTGCCGGTGCCGCCGCCGGAAACGAGCTC
Organism: uncultured Rhodovulum sp.; assembly: GCA_964511815.1. GTDB lineage: Bacteria > Pseudomonadota > Alphaproteobacteria > Rhodobacterales > Rhodobacteraceae > Amaricoccus. Next base: position 77 of record CAZEGY010000454.1, on the reverse strand, counting down.
GGGCTCGAGGCCCTCCTTCTTGAGCGCCGCGACCGCGTCCTCGACCATGGCGATGGCGACGTCGAGCTTGGCCTTGC
>CAZEGY010000453.1:0-2717 GCA_964511815.1 uncultured Rhodovulum sp. | reverse complement strand
GCTGTCCGGAAGACGCGCAGACGCTTTGCTACCGGATCAGCGACGCTCGGATCCCGGACCTGCTCATGGCTCTCCGACGCATCTGCTGCTGAGCCGCCTCGCGGTGTCCGTCGCACGGCGTCCGTCGCGCGGACTTCGACCAGCGACGCCCACGGCTCCGACCGCCCAGCGCCCGCCCGTCAGCCGACCGGGATCACGTCGACCGCGTGCTCGGTCTTCTGGCCGCCGACGATGCGCAGGACGCCCCGGACCGGCGCCACGTCGCCGTAGTCGCGGCCGCGGGCGACGAGGATGTGGTCGGTCCCGGCGCGGATCGCGTTCGTCGGGTCGAACTCGATCCAGCCCGCGTCCCAGCCGCACCACGCCCGCACCCAGGCGTGCATCGCGTCGGCGCCCTCGAGCCGCGGCCGCCCCGGGGGCGGGTCGGTGCGGAGGAACCCCGAGACGTAGCCGGCGGGAATGCCGATGCCGCGCAGGCAGGCGATCATCACCTGGGCGAAGTCCTGGCAGACCCCGTGCCGCCGCGCGAAGGCCTCGGAGGGCGGGGTGTCGACCGTTGTCGCCTCGGGGTCGAAGCGCATGTCGCGGTGGAGGGCGAGGCCGATCGCCTCGACCGCCGCCGCCGCGGTGACGCCGGGGGCGAGCTGGTCGCGGGCGTAGGCGGTCATCTCCGGGGCGGGCGCGGTGCGCGGGCTCGGGCCGAGGAAGTGGTGCGGGGCGTCGCCGTCGAGGGCGCGGTAGTCGAGGATGTCGTCGGACAGGCGGTCGAGCGGCGGCGACATGTCGAGGCTCGCCGGCGGCGCCAGCCGCTCGACGCGGGCGGTCACCCGGAAGAGGATCTCGTCGTGGGCGTCGCGGAAGGCGACCTCGACGGCGGCGTTGCCGAAGAAGTCGGTGAAGTGGCGGCGCTCCGCCGGCCGCGGCTCGATGCCGAGCATCCCCGTCACCCGCCGCTGCACCCCGGGCAGGTCGGCGGGCATCAGGCGCAGGACGTGGCGGCCGGCGACGGCCGGACGGTCGTAGGCGTAGGCGATGGTCATGGCGATGTCGTAGATCATCGCGCTACCGGAGGTAGGTGTCGGCGAGGAGGTTCGACAGGCCCTCGAGCGCGCCGACGAGGTCGCCGAGCACCGCGCCGTCGATGGCGTCGGGCGTCGCCACCGCGAGCCCGGCATGGGTGCGGAGCGCCGCCCGCGACAGCGGCGACAGCTGGCCGCTGAGCTCGGCGTTGGGCAGGAGCGCGATGTGGGCGCGGATCTCGGCGAGATGGTAGAGCACCGAGCGCGGGTTGAGGGTGTCGAGGGCGAGCAGGTCGACGACGGTCTCCCGCGTCGTCGTCACCGAATAGCGCCGGCGGTGGGACATGACGCTGTCGCCGACCTCGACGGCGAGGTCGAGCGCCCCCTCCGGGGCCGCGGCGTCGGCGAGGACGGCGAGCAGCCCCGACATGGCGATCGAGCGCTCGAGGCTGCGGCCGATCGACAGGAACCGCCAGCCGGTGAAGCGGTACATGTTCTCGTGGACGAGCCCCGAGAAGCCGGTGATCTTGCGCAGGAGCACGCTCATCGCCCGGGCGGCGTCGTCCCCGGCGGTGACCCGCGGCGAGAGGCGGCGGGCGGTCTTGGCGAGGTCGTTGAGCGCCGCCCAGCCGTCGACCGAGAAGCGGTCGCGGACGTTGCCGGCGCTGACGATCGCGCTGTCGAGCATCGCGATCAGCGCCGCCGGGATCGGCTCCTCCGGTGTCAGCCCGAGGCCGTCGAGATGGTCGGCGAGGCAGGCGTTGAGCGGCGCCTCGCGGTCGGCCTCCTCGGCGAGGCGGACGTGGTAGGCGCGCACCAGCCGCATCGCCGCCTCGGCGCGCTCGACGTAGCGCCCGAGCCAGAAGAGGTTGTCGGCGGCGCGGCTCGGCAGCACCCCCGGGGCGGCGCGGGCGTAGGGGGCGGCGGCGCCCGGGAGCATCGAGGCGGTGTCGACCGGGCGCGGGCTGACGAACCAGACGTCGGCGGCGCTGCCGCCGCGCTGCATGGCGATGGCGCTCGGCTCGGGGGCGCTGCCGATGCGGGCGAAGCCGCCCTGCATGACCTCCCAGCCCGCCGGCGTGCGGGCGAGGAAGACCCGGAGGCTCATCGGGCGCGGCACCAGCCGGCCGTCGACCCACGCCGGCGTCGTCGACAGCATCACCGCCTCCTGGCCGACGAGCCCGGCGCCTTCCGCGGCGAGCCAGGCCGCGACGTCGGCCGCCGCCGCGCCGCGGCGGCCGGCCCCGGGGAGCGCGGTGTCGTCGGCCTCGAAGGGCAGCCGGGTGGAGAGCGCCGGCCCGATCATCATCCGGCCGCGGTTGGCGGTGACGTGGGCGCGCTCGGAGGGCTGGCCGCACCACCAGGTCGCGATGTTGGGAAGCGCGAGCGGGGCGCCGAGCAGCGCCTCGGCGATCCGCGGGACGAAGGCGAGGAGGGCGCGGGTCTCGAGCACGCCCGAGCCGAGGGCGTTGACGAGGGTGACGCTGCCCTCCCGCAGCGCGCCGACGAGGCCGGGGGTGCCGAGCCGCGAGGCGGCGTCGAGCTCGAGCGGGTCGGCCCAGGCGGCGTCGAGGCGGCGCCAGAGCACGCTGACCGGGCGGAGCCCGGCGACGGTGCGCACCATCACCCGCCCGTGCTCGACGGTCAGGTCCTCGCCCTCGAGCAGCATGAAGCCGAGGTAGCGGGCGATGTAGGCGT
>CAZEGY010000452.1:0-2721 GCA_964511815.1 uncultured Rhodovulum sp. | reverse complement strand
GAACCCCCTTCACAGCCGCTTCGAAATCGCCTATCCGGGCTGCGGGCGTGTCCCCGGCAGGGCGAGCGGGGCGCACTCAGGAACATCGCCCTGACGACGGAGCCGGTTCATGACCGAGGCCCCCGCGACCGCGACTCTCGCGGTTCCCGTACCCACCGTGAAACCCCTACGTCCCGAGTTCTCCTCGGGTCCCTGCGCCAAGCGCCCGGGCTGGACCGCCGAGGCGGTCGCCGCGCGCGCCTTCCTCGGCCGCTCGCACCGCGCCGCCAAGCCGAAGGCCCAGCTCAAGGACGCCATCGAGCGCACCGCGCGCCTGCTCGGCGTGCCGGCGGACTACCGCGTCGGCATCGTGCCGGCGTCCGACACCGGCGCCTTCGAGATGGCGATGTGGTCGATGCTCGGCGCCCGTCCCGTCGACATGCTGGTCTGGGAGAGCTTCGGGCAGGGCTGGGCCACCGACGCGACCAGGCAGCTGAAGCTCGACGACTGCCGGGTGCTGGCCGCGGAATACGGGGCGCTCCCCGACTTCGCTCAGGTCCGCCCCGAGGCCGACGTCTGCTTCACCTGGAACGGCACCACCAGCGGCGCCCGCGTGCCCGACGGCGACTGGATCGCCGACGACCGCGAAGGCCTGACGCTCTGCGACGCGACCTCGGCGGCGTTCGCGCAAGACCTGCCGTGGGCGAAGCTCGACGTCACCACCTTCTCGTGGCAGAAGGCGATGGGCGGCGAGGCGGCGCACGGCATCCTCGTGCTGTCGCCGCGGGCGGTCGAGCGGCTCGAGACCTACGCGCCGCCGCGGCCGCTGCCGAAGATCTTCCGGCTGACCAAGGGGGGCAAGCTCATCGAGGGCGTCTTCGCCGGCGAGACCATCAACACGCCGTCGATGCTCTGCGTCGCCGACGCGATCGACGCACTCGCGTGGATGGAGGAGATCGGCGGGCTCGCCGCGACCCGGGCGCGAGCGGACGCGAACTTCGCCGCGGTGCAGGCGTGGGTGGACGGGACCGCATGGGTCGAGAACCTCGTCGCCGATCTGGCGGCGCGATCGAACACCTCGGTCTGCCTGTCGATCGTCGACCCCGAGATCGCCGGGCGCGACGAGGCGGCGCAGCGCGACTTCGTCAAGGCGATGACGAAGCTGCTCGAGGCCGAGGGCGTCGCCTACGACATCGCCGGCTACCGCGACGCCCCTCCGGGGCTGCGCATCTGGTGCGGCACCACCGTCGACACCGCCGACGTCGCGGCGCTGCTGCCCTGGCTCGACTGGGCCTTCGCCACCGCCCGCGGCTGATCCCTTCCCTTTTCCCGACACCGGCGGGCCGCGAGGCCCCGCCGACCCCGGAGTCATATCCCATGCCCAAGGTTCTCATTTCCGACGAGCTCTCCGATGCCGCCGTGCAGATCTTCAAGGATCGCGGCGTCGAGGTCGACTTCCAGCCCAGGCTCGGCAAGGACGCCGCGCGTCTCGCCGAGATCATCGGCGACTACGACGGCCTCGCCATCCGCTCGGCGACCAAGGTGACGGCCGAGCTCATCGCCAACGCCACCAACCTCCGCGTCATCGGGCGCGCCGGCATCGGCGTCGACAACGTCGACATCCCCGCGGCGTCGGCCCGGGGCATCGTGGTGATGAACACGCCGTTCGGCAACTCGATCACCACCGCCGAGCACGCCATCGCGATGATGTTCGCCTGCGCCCGCCAGATCCCCGCCGCCGACGCCTCGACTCAAGGAGGCAAGTGGGAGAAGTCGCGGTTCATGGGCACCGAGATCACCGGCAAGACCCTCGGCCTGATCGGCGCCGGCAACATCGGCTCGGTCGTCGCCACCCGCGCCATCGGCCTGAAGATGAAGGTCATCGCCTACGACCCATTCCTGTCGGCGGAGCGCGCCCAGGCGCTCGGCATCGAGCGCATCGACGAGGTCGACGACCTCCTCGCCCGCGCCGACTTCGTCACCCTGCACGTCCCCAAGACCGAGAAGACCGCCAACATCATCTCGGCCGAGCGCGTCGCCCGGATGAAGCCGGGCGCGCGCCTGATCAACTGCGCCCGCGGCGGGCTCGTCGACGAGGCCGCGGTCGCCGAGGCGCTGCGCTCCGGCCACCTCGCCGGCGCGGCGTTCGACGTGTTCTCGGTCGAGCCGGCGAAGGAGAGCCCGCTCTTCGGCGCGCCGAACGTCGTCTGCACCCCCCACCTCGGCGCGGCGACGAGCGAGGCGCAGGAAAACGTCGCGCTCCAGGTCGCCGAGCAGATGTCGGACTACCTGATGGCCGGCGCCATCGCCAACGCGATCAACGCGCCCTCGGTCACCGCCGAGGAGGCGCCGATCCTCAAGCCGTGGATCGACCTCGCCGGGATGCTCGGCAGCTTCGCCGGGCAGGTGACCGAGCACCCGATCGAGGAGATCGAGATCGAGTACGTCGGCGAGGTCGGCGAGCTCAACCTCAAGCCGCTGACCGCGGCCTTGACCGCCGGCCTCCTCACGCCGCTCGTCGGCGAGGGCGCCGTCAACATGGTCTCGGCGCCGGTCGTCGCCCGCGAGCGCGGCGTCCACATCTCCGAGACCCGCAAGGACGCCCAGGGCGCCTTCGGCTCCTACGTGCGGCTGATCGTGACGACGGAAGCGATGACCCGCTCGGTCGCCGGGACGATCTACTCCGACGGCAGGCCGCGGTTCATCCAGATCAAGGGCATCAACCTCGAGGCCGAGCCGATG
>CAZEGY010000451.1:0-2721 GCA_964511815.1 uncultured Rhodovulum sp. | reverse complement strand
GCGGGCCGGGCCGCCTTCGGCACCCGCAGCAGCCGCATGCCGTTGGCGATGACGATCAGCACCGAGAGCTGGTGGACCAGCATGCCGCCGGCCATGTGGATGTCGCCCGAGAACACCCCGGCGAGGAGGCCCGCGACCGTCGCCAGCGCGATCACCAGGTTCTGGCGCATGTTGCCGAGCGTCGCGCGCGAGATCGCCATCGCCTCGGGGATCTTGCCGAGGTCGTCCTTGAGGAGCGCGATGTCGGCGGTCTCGATGGCGACGTCGCTGCCGGCGGCGCCCATGGCGATGCTGGTGTCGGCCGCCGCCAGCGCCGGGGCGTCGTTGATGCCGTCGCCGACCATGGCGACGTGGGCGCCATCGGCCTTCATCCGGCGGATCAGCGCGAGCTTGTCCTCGGGCATCAGGCCGGCGTGGACCTCGTCGATGCCGACCTCGCGGGCGATGGCCTCGGCCGCGCCGTGCTGGTCGCCGGTCAGCATGACCACGCGGCCGATGCCGATGCCGCGCAGCCGGGCGATGGCCGCGGCGGCACCCTCGCGGGCCATGTCGGACATGCCGAGGAGGCCGATCAGCCGCCCGTCCGCGGCGACGAGGATCGGGGTCTGGCCGGCGGCGAGCAGCCGGGCCAGGCCGGCCTCGCCCTCCGTCCCGAGCGGGATGCCGAGCGTCTCCAGCAGGCGGCGGTTGCCGGCGGCGATCTCGCGGCCCTCGATGCGGGCGCTGAGGCCCATGCCGGCGTGCTCGGCGAGGGACTCAGGGGCAGGCAGCGGCCCCTGCTTGCGGCCGGCCTCGACGATCGGGCGGCCGAGCGGGTGGTCGGATCCGGCCTCGGCACCGGCGGCGAGGCGCACGAGCTCGGCCTCGGTGGTGCCGTCGAGCGCGATCACCGTGGCGAGGCGCGGCTTGCCTTCGGTCAGGGTGCCGGTCTTGTCGAGCGCCAGGGTGTCGATCCGGCCGGCGCTCTCGAGATGCTGGCCGCCCTTGATCAGGATGCCGCTGCGCGCGGCCCGGCCGATGCCGGCGACGATCGAGACCGGCGTCGAGATCACCAGCGCGCCGGGGCAGCCGACGACGAGGAGCGTCAGCGCGAGGCGGATGTCCCGGGTGAACGCGAAGGCGACGACGGCGAGCCCGATGATCGCCGGCGTGTACCATTGCGCGAAACGCTCGATCATCCGCTGGCTCGGGGCCTTTTCCTCCTGGGCTTCCTCGACGCGCTGGATGATGCGGGCGAGCGTGGTGTCGGCGCCGACATTGGTGGCGCGGATGCGCAGGAGGCCGTTCTCGGCGATGGTGCCGGCATGGACGCGGCTGCCGGGCGCCTTCTCGGCGGGCATCGGCTCGCCGGTGATGGCGGCCTCGCTGACCGCGGCGGACCCTTCGGTCACCTCGCCGTCGACGGGGATGCGCTGGCCGGCCTTGACCAGCACTGTCTCGCGGAGCGTGACGGCATGGGCCGGGATCTCGACGGGCTCGCCGTCGCGCAGGACGGTGGCGGTCGCCGGGGCGGCGTCGAGCAGTGCCTTCAGCGCGCCGCGGGTCTGGCCCATGGTGCGCATCTCGAGCCAGGCGCCGAGCATGAAGAGGAAGGTGACGGCGGCCGATTCCCAGTATTCGCCGATGACGAGCGCGCCCGCGGCGGCGATGGTGACCAGGAGCTCGATGCTCAGATGCCGGACCTTGAGGGATCGCCAGGCGCGGAGCGCGATGTCGGAGCCGGCGACGAGGGCGGCGGCGACCATCAGCGCCGACCACAGGCCGATCATGCCGAAGCCGTAGCGCGCGAGGAGCCCGGCCGCGATCAGGAGGCCGCTGCCGATGGTCAGCCACAGCCGCCGCCGCGCCGGATGGGCGATGGCGGCGGTGATATTGGTGACGAGGGGGTTCATCTCGGTTCCTTTCATCCACACGAACGGGACCGCCGCGCCGGGGGCGCGGCGGCGGGGGCGGGATGAGGGTCAGAAGGCCGAGGGCCGGGCCTCGTAGCCGGTGCCGCGGATCGCGGCGACCAGTGCCTCGACGCTCGACCGGGCGGGGTCGTGCTCGACCTCGATCCTGCCGGTGTTGAAGCGCACCTCGGCCTTCTCGACGCCCGGCAGGGCGTTCAGCGCCTTCTCGATCTTCGGGACGCAGGACGGGCAGGAGAGCTCGTCGCTGCGGAGGATGGTCTTGGTGATGCTGTCCTGGGACATGATGGTCTCCTTTCTCGGTCGGGCGGCTGGTGAGCCCTGCCGCCGCTAAGGATCAATGTTGCTCGTGCGTGCATCGTGATTGGCGAACTCGGAAGTCCGGCTTGCATGAATGCAGTGCCGCGATGCCTTCTCCGCCCGGGATGGCGGAGCGCGGTCGCGCTCCGCCGCTCGTCTCACGTCGCCGCGATGGTCAGTGTCCGGCCAGGCTCTCGCCATGCTGATGGCTGGCCCCGGCCTCGACCAGGCCGTGCGCCTGCTCGGCGAAGTGCGTGAACTGCACGTAGGCCTCGACGTACTCGCGGCCCTGCTCGACCGAAGCCTCCGCCGTCTGGCGCTTCTCGTAGGCGTCCGCGAAGCGGTCCTCGACGCCGTGCCGGATCGCCGAGGCCAGCTCGTCCGCCAGCGGCTCGACGTTGCCGTCGACCAGGGCCCGGTCGGCGGCGGCGATTGCCGGCGCGACGCTGCCCGCCGGCTTGAGCCCGGTGAAGCCCTCGCCCTCGCTCGCGCGGTGGACCCGGATCAGGGT
>CAZEGY010000450.1:0-2746 GCA_964511815.1 uncultured Rhodovulum sp. | reverse complement strand
GGCGCCTTCGGGCAGCCGGCGGTGGCGGGCGGCGCTGCCGCGCTCGATCGCGGCGGCGTGGAGGCGGTCGATGCCGAGCTCGTGGCGGAGCTCGAGCAGGTACTGGAGCTCGGCCTGGAAGGCGTGGCCGTCGGCGGCGGCGACGTCGCAGCAGAGCGCGTAGGCGGTCTCGCGCAGCAGGTCGGGCAGCGCGTCGCGCAGGAGCCCGAAGAGCGCGTCGAGACCGTCCTCCTCGGTGAAGAGGTCGAAGACCGTCTGGCCGATGGTGCGCAGCCGGTCGCGGTCGTAGCCCTCGAAGATCGGCAGGGTCTCCACCATCCGGCTGATCGAGAGCAGCTCCTTCGTGGTGATGTTCTCGTCCGACGCCGAGACGCCCACCATCGCGGCCACCAGCGCATCCTGGGAGCTCAGGCTCGGGAGCAGGTCGGTGGTGGTCATTCGGTCCCTCATCGAAGTGTCGGGACCGCTTGTATTGGCCCGATGCACTCCGGGCAACAGCAACCGCGCGATCCGGCCCGCCGCGGAGGGGCGGACCGGACGTCGCGGGGGCGCGGCTCAGGCGGCGAGCGGCCGGGGGCCGAGCATCGCCGGGGCCAGCATGTCGAGCGCCGCGGTGCGGATCGCGTCGGCACGGTTGGACCAGCCGTTGGCGTAGGTCTTCCAGCCGTCCATCTTCTGGTAGCGTTCCAGCTTGAGGCGGTGGAACTCGTCGAGCGTCGTGCGCGGCCGCGCCGCGTTGGTGGCGCCGACGGTCGCGTCGCCGATCGAGCCGTCGACCTCGGCGCCGACGGCCTTCTGGAGGACGCGGGCCGAGGCGGCCGGGCCGGCGTGGACGCCGAAGTCGAAGACCATGAGGTCGACGCCGAGCGGCAGATCGTCGCAGCGCAGCCGGTTCCAGTAGCTCGACCGGTAGATCTCGCGCGCCTCCTCGCGGGTGAGGTTGCGCACGTCGTCCTCGCTCACCTCGTGGCCGCGCGACGCGGTGAGCGTGGCCCTGGTGATGCCGAAGTTGGTCGCGCCACCGCGGTCCCGCGGATCGTTCGAGAAACCGCCCTCGCGCGCGAAGACCACCTCGAGACAACGCTCGAAGTTGGAGAAGGCGGGCTTCCCGGTGGTCTCCGCGATCGCGGCCGCCGCCGGCGCCGCGCTCTTCTCGATCAGCTTCTTCGCGAGGGTCGTGCTGTCGGTCACCGCGCGCTCGTCGCGCTTGGCCTGCTGTTCGCGGTTCTCCGCGGTGATGACGTCCTTGCGCCGCGAGCCGTCCGAGGAGCCGAGCCAGAAGGCGACGACGGTCGAGAAGGCGACGGTCAGCGCACCGATGCCGACGTTGACGATCTGGAGGACGACGGGGTCGTACTGCTTGTCCGACACGTACGGCTTCCACGCCAGCATCCCGAGGAAGCCCGCCAGCATCAGGAAGAACCCGCCGGTGACGATGACCGAGACGATGGTCGGCGCCCAGGAGGCCGGCCCGCCGATCCGCGCCAGCTCGGCCGCGGCGGCGCGGGCGTTCTCGGCGTCGCCGAGGCGCTGCCTGAGTTCGTCGAGCTCGTCCTCGCGACGCTTGGCCTCGGTCGCCGCGCCGTCGCGCCGCGTCGCCGCCTCGGCGTCGAGGCGGTCGCGCTCGCGGTCGCTGGCGATCTCCGCCAGACGGATCTGCAGGGCGGCCTCCATCGCCGGGTCTTCCTCGATGCGCACGCGGGCGGTGTCGGGGTCGGTCGCGCCGGTGATGTCCGCGACGGCCTGCGCCGCCGAGGCCGCGACGGCGCCGCGGGTGTCGCCGGCGATGGCGCGGACGATCCCGGGCAGGACCGCCGTCGCCACCGCGAGCAGCGGATTGGTCGCGACGACGCCGGTAATCGCCGCGCGCGCCGCCGCGCCGACGGCACCGGGCAGATCGAGGCCGAGCAGGCGCGCGGTCTCCGGGCCGACCTCGCCGTCCGCGACGATGCCCATCGCCTTCTGGAAGCGGTTGACGGCTTCGGCCATGTCCGGGGTAAAGACGCCGTCGATGGTGCCGGGATCGAAGTGCTTGTCCTTCAGGGCGCGCTGGATGCGCCGGACGACCTCGGGGTTCATGTTGGGAAGGCCCAGGGCATAGAGCACCGCCGGCGGGCGGACGGAAACCCGCTCCGTCGCGCCGTGATAGTCGATGCCCGGCACCAGCACGCCGGTGTTCCAGCGGCGGCCCCCGACCTTGTCGGCGACGACGCCGTCCTTGCTGCTCTTGGCCTCGACGGTGCCGCCCTTGCCGTCGCTGACGGCGATGTGTCCCATCTGGCCCGGGCCCGGCGGATAGCGGAGCAGCATCGCGCCGGGCGTCGCGGCCGCCTCCTCGACCGAGACCATCCGGCCGCGCTTCTCGGCGTCCCGGCGCCAGGCGCCGGTATAGGCCTCGGTCTTGGCGGGATCGCCGTCGGGATTGGTGCAGCCGTAGAGCTGACCGCTCTCCTGGAAGACCAGCCAGGAGGCGAACTCGGCGCAGTCCCACGGGCCGCTCCAGTCGGGATCGTTCTTGGGGACGAGGACGTTGCGGTAGATCTCGCCCACATGGGCGCGTGCGCGTTCGAGAATGCCCTTACCAGTAGGCATGCGGATACCTCTTCTGAAATGGACGCCGGCGGTGGCCAGCGCATGCAATGCATCGGGAAGTCGGCAGTCGAATGCAGGCGTGGAGCAAGTTCGGAGTCAGGCAATACGGTGACTATACACGATCGCCGGCACGCGCGAAAGCGGCGCCGTTGTC
>CAZEGY010000449.1:0-2769 GCA_964511815.1 uncultured Rhodovulum sp. | reverse complement strand
GGCGTGCTCCGCGGCGTGGTGCGGCGCTTGAAGGTGCAGCGGAGATAGGGGCCCTCGGGCGCGGCGAGCACCACGAGGCAGGTGGCGACGAGCCGGTCGCCGTCGAGGATGTCGGCATAGCCGCGCAGGCGCGCGCCGTCGGCGGCCTCGATCAGGCAGCTCTCGGGTCCGAGCGACAGGATCGGGAAGCGGCGCGCGCCGCTCTCGAGCGACAGCGCCGCCCGGGTCGTCTTCGTCACGATCGCGCGCTCGTCCATCCTTCCGGCCCCCGCGTCCACCCCCTCGCCGAGGATGGTCCGCGGCGCCGGGAAATCAAGCCCGAAGCCGGAGTTTCCCTAATGGAAACATCGTGGTGTTGCGCTGCCGCCTTTACGGCGCCGCCCAAGGTCGCACATTGTGCTCCGGAACGGCGAGGGAGGGCAGCATGGGACAGCTTCGCGACGGCCGCTGGGTGGTCGAGGACGTGAACCCCGACAGCGGCGACGGAAGCTTCCGCCGCCCGGACACCGTCTTCCGCAACTGGATCACCGCCGACGGCGCCCCCGGGCCGACCGGCCGCGGCGGCTTCCCGGCCGAGAGCGGCCGCTACCACCTCTACGTCTCCTGGGCCTGCCCGTGGGCGCACCGGACGCTGATCTATCGCGCGCTGAAGGAGCTCGCGCCGCACGTCGGCGTCGACGTCGTCCACCCCACCATGGCCGACGACGGCTGGACCTTCGCCACCGACTTCCCCGGCACCACCGGCGACACCGTGCTCGGGAGCCGGTTCCTGCGCGAGGTCTATCTCGCCTGCGACCCGCGGGCGACCACCAAGGTGACGGTGCCCGTCCTCTGGGACAAGGCGGCCGGCACCATCGTCTCGAACGAGTCGGCCGACATCATCCGCATGTTGAACGGCGCCTTCGACGGGCTGACCGGCAACCGCCTCGACTTCCGCCCCGAGCCTCTCCGGGCGGAGATCGACGCCCTCAACGACCGCATCTACCCGGGGCTCAACAACGGGGTCTACCGCGCCGGCTTCGCCCGGCGGCAGGAAGCCTACGACGCCGCGGCGGAGGAGGTCTTCGCCACCCTCGACTGGCTGGAGGCGCGTCTCGCCGACCGCCGCTTCCTGACCGGCGACGCCGTCACCGAGGCCGACTGGCGCCTCGCGACGACGCTCTTCCGCTTCGATGCGGTCTACCACGGCCACTTCAAGTGCAACCGCCGGCGGATCGTCGACTATCCCGAGCTCTGGGACTACGCCCGCGCCCTCTACCAGCACCCGGACGTGGCGGAGACGGTGCACGTCGACCACATCGCCCACCACTACTACCACAGCCACCGGACGATAAACCCGACGGGCATCGTCCCCGTCGGGCCGGCGATCGACTGGGCGGCGCCGGCGCGCCGCGCGCCCTGACGATCGCGGACGATCGGACGGGGGCGGGCGGAGACGATCGGGCTTGCGCGGCATTCGCATCCGCAACATGCTGCTGCCCGACCACGAAGGGGGAGACGACCAATGGCCGACCGACTGACCGAAATCGTGATTCTCGACGGCGCCCGCACCGCGATAGGCACCTTCGGCGGCAGCCTCGCCGCGATCCCGCCGACCGCCCTCGCCGCCACCGCGGCGAAGGAGGCGCTCGCACGGTCGGGCGTCGAGGGCGGACAGATCGGCCACGTCGTCTTCGGCCACGTCATCAATACCGAGCCCCGCGACATGTACCTGTCGCGCGTCGCGGCGATCGAGGCCGGCATCCCCGACACCACCCCGGCGATGAACGTCAACCGCCTCTGCGGGTCGGGGGCGCAGGCGATCGTCTCGTGCGTGCAGGCGCTCGCCCTCGGCGACGCCGATTTCGCGCTGGCCGGCGGCGCCGAGAGCATGTCGCGGGCGCCCTACGCCCTGACCTCGGCCCGCTGGGGCCAGAAGATGGGCGACACGGCGGCGCTCGACATGATGGTCGGCGCCCTCACCTGCCCGTTCGGCACCGGGCACATGGGGGTGACCGCCGAGAACGTCGCCGCCGAGCACGGCATCACCCGCGAGGCCCAGGACGCCTTCGCCCTCGAGAGCCAGACCCGCGCCGGCGCGGCGATCCGCGAGGGCCGCTTCGCCGACCAGATCGTCCCGGTCGAGATCACCGTGAAGCGCGAGAAGGTCGGCTTCGCCACCGACGAGCACCCGAAGGCGACGACCGCCGAGGCCCTCGCGAAGCTCCGTGCGGCCTTCCGCAAGGACGGCACCGTGACCGCCGGCAACGCCTCGGGCCTCAACGACGGCGCCGCCGCGCTGGTGCTGGCGACGGCCGGCGCCGCGGAGAAGGCCGGCCTCGCGCCGAAGGCCCGCATCCTCGGCTACGCCGTCGCCGGGGTGCGCCCGGAGGTGATGGGGATCGGGCCGATCCCGGCGGTCGAGAAGCTCCTCGCCAGGACCGGCCTCGCCGCCGGCGACTTCGACGTGATCGAGTCGAACGAGGCCTTCGCCGCGCAGGCGCTCGCGGTGAACCGGGGGCTCGGTCTCGATCCGGCGAAGGTCAACCCCAACGGCGGCGCCATCGCCCTCGGCCACCCGGTCGGCGCCACCGGCGCGCTGCTGACCGTGAAGGCGCTCTACGAGCTCGCCCGCACCGGCGGCCGGCGCGGCCTCGTCACCATGTGCATCGGCGGCGGCCAGGGCATCGCGCTCGCCATCGAGCGCCTCGACGCCTGACCCGCCGCCCGAAGGGGGGCGCCCGCCCCCGTCTTCTTCTTGGCCCGAATACTCCCGCCGGAGGCTCCCGG
>CAZEGY010000448.1:0-2785 GCA_964511815.1 uncultured Rhodovulum sp. | reverse complement strand
GGGCTTCAAGCTGCCGGCCGAGGCGGTGCGCGAGCAGATCCAGTCGGCGATCCACATGATCATCCAGATCAGCCGGATGCGCGACGGCAAGCGGCGGCTCACCCAGGTGACCGAGATCACCGGGATGGAGGGCGAGATCGTCACCACGCAGGATCTCTTCAAGTACGTCTACGACGGCGAGAACGCCGACGGCACCCTCGCCGGGCGGCACGAGAGCAGCCACCTGCGCCCGCACTTCATGCCGCGGGCGGAGTACTTCGGGCTCGGGAACCGGCTGCTGGAGGCGATGGGATGTCGACAGACCTGATCGTCGCCATCGCGCTCTTTCTCGGCGCGGTCATGGTGCTGATCGGGGTCGGGCTCTTCGTCCTGACCCTCGTCCTCAGGGTGCAGGCGCGGCACCGCAAGCGGCTCGCCCGCGTCGGGCGCCGGCGGATGTCGGGGCGGCTCGACCTCGACGACGCCCGGCTGATGCTGCGCCAGAAGAAGGAGACCAACGCCCTCGTCGGCCTGACCGAGGCCTGCGCGAAGATCGTGCCGCTCCTCGACCAGGCGCGGCTCCGGGCGAACTTCCGCCGCGCCGGGCTCGACTGGTCGGTGGCGACCTTCGTCCTCGTCTCGCTCGGGGCGGCGGCGGCGCTGTCGCTTCTCGGCCTCGCGCTCGGGCGGCCGCCCGCGCTCGTCGTGCCCGGGAGCCTCGTCTCGGGGATGGTGCTCGTCGACCGCTTCGTGAAGTTCCGCGGCGGGCGGCGGGCGAACCGCTTCATGAAGCAGCTCCCCGACGCCCTCGACACGGTGATCCGCGGCATCCGCTCGGGGCTGCCGGTGATCGAGTGCATCGGCACCGTCGGCCAGGAGTACGACGACCCCGTCGGCGGGCACTTCCGCGCGATCAGCGAGCGGGTGATGCTCGGCGAGCCGCTCGACGCCGCGCTCTGGCGGGTGGCGCGGGTGATCGACAAGCCGGAGATGGACTTCTTCGCCATCTCGATCGCCATCCAGACCGAGACCGGCGGCAGCCTCGCCGAGGCGCTCGGCAACCTCGCCGACCTCCTGCGCGCCCGCGAGCGGATGAAGCTCAAGATCAAGGCGATCTCGTCGGAGGCCAAGGCGAGCGCGCTGATCATCGGCGCCCTGCCCTTCCTGATGCTCGGGCTCCTGATGATGATGAGCCCGGATTACGTCATGCCGCTCTTCACCGATCCGCGCGGCCGGATGATGCTCGGGGCGGGGCTCGGCAGCATCTCGGTCGGCGCCTTCGTGATGTGGCGCATGACCCAGTTCGAGATCTGAAGGAGCCGCCGGTGGAAGCCTCGCCCCTCGTCGTCCTCGCCCTCACGACCGGCGTCGCCGCCGCGCTGCTCCTCGCCGGCGCCAGTCACTGGGCGATCGAGCGGCGCACCCGCCTCCGCCGGGTGCGCGCCGCCACCGGCAAGCGCCAGGGACGGGGGGCGGGACGGATGGCGGCGGGGGCGAAGGCCGCCCGCAACACCCAGATGCAGCAGAGCGCGCTCGCGATGATGCGCGCCTCGACCGGGCGGCTCGCGATCCTCAAGGGCGGCGCGCTCCGCGAGACCAGGCGGCTCCTCGTCAGCGCCGGCTACCGCTCGCGCGACGCCATCGTCGTCTACAGCTTCTTCAAGCTCGTCATGCCGCTGGTCTTCCTCGCGGGCGCGGCACTCGCCGTCTACGGCCTCGACCCGATCGGCAAGGGGCCGCTGCTCGACGCCGCGGCGGTGATGGCGGCGGCGCTCGCCGGGAGCAAGCTTCCCGACCTGTTCCTGAAGAACGTCCAGCAGAAGCGCATGGAGAGCGTGCGCAAGGCCCTGCCCGACGCGCTCGACATGCTCGTCATCTGCGCCGAGGCCGGCCTCTCGACCGACGCGGCGCTGAAGCGGGTGGTGGCGGAGACCAGCCGCAAGTCCTCGGTCCTCGGCGAGGAGCTCAACCAGACCGCGCTCGAGCTCTCGTTCATGCCCGAGCGGCGCCAGGCGCTCGAGAACCTCGTCGAGCGGGCGCCGCTGCCCTCGATCACCGCCTTCGCCAACACCATGATCCAGGCGGAGAAGTACGGCACGCCGCTCGCCAAGGCCTTCAAGGTGCTCTCCCAGGAGCAGCGCACCGAGCGGATGCTCAAGGCCGAGGAGAAGGCCGGGCGCCTGCCGGCGACGATGACGGTGCCGATGATGCTGTTCATCCTGCCGGCGCTCTTCATCGTGCTGATCGGACCGGCGGTGCTCGACATCCTCGACAACTTCATCAACATGAACCAGTAGGCCGGCGCCCTCCCCTCGGGAGCGGGCGGGCCGGCGATCCGCCCGGTCGTCGTCATCCCGGGCGACACCGTCGATCTCGCTCGTGGAGCGGGCGATCCCGCGCACACGGAATGGAACCCGATGCTCTGCCGCCGGGCCACGCCCGCCCGATCCCCGAGGATCGCGCGACGCCGGCGGCCGGTCTGGCGGCGTTTCGAGCGCGTCGCGCCACCGGCGGCCGATCCGCGGCGGTCCGGCCGGCCGCCGTCGACGCCCGACGCCTCCGGGCACGCGGGGCGCTCTAACCCTTTGACAAAGGGGGGAGTTCACGCCGGTTGTGCGCGCGGCTCGAGCTGCACGACGCGGCCTGCGGCGTCGACGTTCGTCCCCGTGGCGAAGGGTGGGGATCTCCCGGATTTCGACCGTCGGCGAAATCCGGTCGCGTCCGCCCCCGGCGGGCGGACGCGAAACGCGGCCGCGGGGCGCGGCCACGCCCGGATCGAGAGCGACGGGAATGCTCGGCCCCCCTT
>CAZEGY010000447.1:0-2788 GCA_964511815.1 uncultured Rhodovulum sp. | reverse complement strand
GGGCCGCCGTCGGCGCCGCGCATCTCCATGAACTTCTTGAGGCGGACCTCGGGGAAGATCGTCGTCAGGTGGTCGGCCCAGTCGGAGAGCGTCGGCTTCTCGCCCGGGAGCGCCGGCAGGCGGCCGGCGAGGAAGTCGCGGAAGGACTGGCCGAGGGCGTCGACGTACTTGCCGTCGCGGTAGACGAAGTACATCGGCACGTCGAGGGCGTAGTCGACGTAGCGCTCGAAGCCCATGCCGTCCTCGAACACGAAAGGCAGCATGCCGGTGCGGTCGGCGTCGGTGTCCTGCCAGATGCGGGCGCGCCACGACTGCCAGCCGTTGACCTTGCCGTCGAAGAACGGCGAGTTGGCGAAGAGCGCGGTGGCGAGCGGCTGGAGCGCCAGCGACACGCGGAACTTCTTCACCATGTCGGCTTCGGAGGCGAAGTCGAGGTTCACCTGCACCGTGCAGGTCCGGTACATCATCTGGGTGCCGTGCGAGCCGACCTCGCGCATGTAGCGGGTCATCAGCGCGTAGCGGCCCTTCGGCATCACCGGCATCTCGTCCTCGCGCCAGATCGGCGCGGCGCCGAGGCCGATGAAGCCCGCCCCCATGTCGTCGGCGAGGGCCTTCACCTCGCGCAGGTGCTCGTTCACTTCGTCGCAGGTCTCGTGAATGGTCTCGAGCGGGGCGCCCGAGAGCTCGAGCTGGCCGCCGGGCTCGAGGCTGACGTTGGCGCCGTCCTTCGTCAGCCCGATGAGCTTGCCCGCCTCCTCGACCGGTGCCCAGCCGTGGCGGTCGCGAAGACCGGTGAGCATGGCGTGGATCGAGCAGGGCCCCTCGTAGGGGAGCGGCGCGAGGTCCGTCTGGCGGTAGCCGAACTTCTCGTGCTCGGTGCCGATGCGCCAGTCGGCCTCGGGCTTGCATCCCGAGGCCAGATAGGCCGCGAGTTCGTCGCGGCTCTCGATCAGGCCGCCGCCGGACTGGGGGATCGACATGGGGCCTCGCTCTTCCACCGTTCGCTCGGGCCGATAGCCTTAGGGGCGCGCCCCGTCCAAGGCAAGCGGGCCGAAGGGCGGGGAACCCGCGCCGCCGTCGCCGGGCGCGGAGGGCAGCGCCCGCCGCGCGGGTGGGCGGGCGGGGCGCGGCGGGCGCTGCCCGGCCCGACGCCCGCGCACGCCGGCCTCAGCCCGCCTTGAGCCAGTGCTCCCGCGTCCAGACGACGGCCCGCCCGGCGCCCGGCGCGGCGATGGCGGCGGCACCGGCGTCGAAGTCGATGCCGGGGAGCGGGCTCAGAGCGTCGAAGAGCCCGTCGGCGCCGGCGGCGCCGATCGGGATCACGAGGCGGGTGCCGTCCTCGGCGCTCAGCACCCAGGCATGGCCCGAGTCGGGCGGGACGTGCGGCCGGGTGACGATCTCGACCCGGACGAGCGCCGGCACGTCGACGACCCCGCCGCCGCGCGGTCCGAGATAGGCGATGCGCGCCTCGTCGACGACGACGATCCCCTCCCCCGGGGCGGTCCGGAAGCGCATCCGCCGCAGCGCGGCGACGAGGAGGCTCGCGCCGGTCGCCGCCGCGCCGAGCCCGGCGACGAAGGAGACGATGGCGAGGTCGCGGTAGCCCTGCCAGACGAGCCACGCCCCGAGCCCGAGGAGCGCCGCCCACGCCGCCGCCTCGCGCCAGCGGCGAAAGGCGTCGGCGACCTCGGGGCGGACGAAGCTCATGACAGCGCGTCGACCAGGCGGTCGGCCCCCTGGCGGAAGGGATCGACGGTCGGCAGCCCGAGCCGCGCCTCGGTCTCGGCGAGGAGGTCGAGGGCCGCGTCCTCGGCGAGGCTGGCGGTGTTGAGCGCGACGCCGGTGACGGCGACCTCGGGGTTGACGATGCGCGCGAGGGTCAGCCCCAGGTCGCGCAACGCCTCGAGCGACGGGAGCGCGTGGCCCGGCAGCCCGCGCAGGTGCGGCCGCGTCGGCTCGTGGCAGAGGACGAGCGCGTCGGGCTGGCCGCCGTGGACGAGCGCGAGGGTCACGCCCGAGTAGGACGGATGGAAGAGGCTCCCTTGCCCCTCGATCAGGTCCCAGTGGTCGGGCGCGTTGTCGGGCGCCAGCGCCTCGATCGCGCCGGCCATGAAATCGGCGACGACCGCGTCGAGGGGCACGCCGCCGCCGGTGATGAGGATGCCGGTCTGGCCGGTGGCGCGGAAGCTCGCCTTGCGCCCGCGCGCGTGCATCGCCCGCTCCATCGCGAGGGCGGTGTACATCTTGCCGACCGAGCAGTCGGTGCCGACCGCGAGGCAGCGCCGGCCCGTCCGCCGCTTCCCGTTCGCGATCGGGTAGGCGTGCGGCGGTACCCGCACGTCGTGAAGCCGGCGCCCGTGGGCCATCGCCGTGGCGACGAGCGTCGGCTCGTCACGGAGCAGGTTGTGGAGCCCGGAAGCCACGTCCATCCCGGCGCGGAGCGCCTCCTCGAGCACGCTCACCCACGCCGGCGAGATGACGCCGCCGCGGTTGGCGACGCCGACGACGAGGGTTCGCGCCCCCGCGGCCACCGCCTCGGCGACGCTCATGTCGGGGAGGCCCATGTCGGCCCGGCAGCCCTCCATGCGGAGCTGCCCGATCGCCGCCTCGGGACGCCAGTCGCGGATGCCCTGCGCCACCTTGGCGGCGAGCGCGTCCGGCGCGTCTCCGAGGAACAGGAGATAGGGCGTCTCGATCATGGCGTTCCCCCGCGGCGACCTCCGCCCGCGACACCGTAGCTCAAAGCGCCGCCGCTTCCACAGGAATCGCGGGGGCGCGCCGCCGCCTC
>CAZEGY010000446.1:0-2793 GCA_964511815.1 uncultured Rhodovulum sp. | reverse complement strand
TCGACCCCGCCGACCTCGTCACCGACGGCCGCGGCAACATCCACGTCAAGGGCGCCCCCTCGACCTCGATCACCACCGCCGAGGCCTGCGGCGCCGCGCAGTTCAAGCAGGGCCGCACCGTCTCCGGCCGCGGCATCTTCCTCATCCCGCTCTCCGACGTCGACCCCGACACCGGCGAGATGACGCCGGTCTCCTGCTTCGCCCACGCCGCCCTCATCGTCGACATCGAGGTCGACGACGAGACCGGCGAGCTCACCGTCACCCAGATGAACTCCGCCTACGAGCTCGGCCGCGCCCTCAACCCGCGCCTCGTCGAGCAGCAGCTCGTCGGCGGCGCGTGGATGGGCATGAGCCACGCCGCCTGGGAGACGACCGAGCCCTACTATCCCGACCGCAGCCACGGACCCACCGACTTCAACCAGTACCTGATGCCCGGCCCCGGCGACATCGCGCCGCACGACATCGCCATCCTCGAGCGCCCGGCGCCCGACGGCCCCTTCGGCGGCAAGGGACCGGGCGAGATGTGCGCCAACCCGGTGTTGCCGGCGATGGCCAACGCCGTCTACGACGCCGTCGGCGTGCGCATCGACGAGCTGCCGATCACGCCCGAGAAGATCCTCCGCGGCATCCGCGCCATGGGGGGCGCCCGCCCGCCGGGCCGCCCCGGAAGCCGCTAGATGGCGATCCGCCGCTCCATCGCCGGCATCGACGGCCCCGACCGTCTCGCCGAGGCGCTTCGCGACGCGCAGTACCTCGCCGACGAGGGCCTCGCGACCGCGGCCTACCTCGCCCTCGCCCTCGGCAAGCCCTTGCTCCTCGAAGGCGCGCCCGGCGTCGGCAAGACCGAGGCGGCGAAGGCCGTCGCCGCGATCCTCGGCCGCGCCCTCATCCGCCTGCAATGTTACGAGGGCATCGACGCGGCCCATGCGCTCTACGAGTGGAACTACCCGCGCCAGATGCTCGCCATCCGCCAGGCCGGCGACACCTACGTCAACATCTACGCCGACGACTTCCTGATCTCGCGCCCGATGCTCGAGGCGCTGCGCTCGCCGCGCGACACCGTCCTGCTCATCGACGAGATCGACCGCGCCGACCACGAGTTCGAGGCCTTCCTGCTCGAGTTCCTCTCCGACTTCTCGATCTCGATCCCCGAGCGTGGCACCATCCACGCCGCCGACCCGCCGGTCGTCGTGCTCACCTCCAACCGCACCCGCGAGCTCCACGAGGCGCTGCGCCGCCGCTGCGTCTACCACTGGATCGGCTACCCGACCCCCGCCCGCGAGGCGGCGATCGTGATGATGCGCGCCTCGACCGTCGCCGAGGACACCGCCTTCCGCGTCGTCAACGCCGTCAACGCGCTCCGCGCCGAGCCGCTCGCCAAGCCACCCGGCGTCGCCGAAACCGTCGAGTGGGCCGAGGGCGCGACCCTCCTCCACGAGCAGGGCGCGCCGTGGCCCGCCGCCTTCCGCCGCGCCATCGGCGTCGCCCTCAAGGACCAGGACGACCTCGCCTACCTCGACCCGCGCCTCGACGCGATCCTCACGGAGGCGGTGGCGTGAGTGGCGGGCGGCGCAAGGGGGCCGTCGGCCCCCTCTTGCCCTTCGGGCAATTCACCCCCGAGGATATTTGCGGACCGAAGATGGGAGCGGGGCGATGACGCTGCCGCGCGCGCTCACGCCCTTCGTCGCCTTCGCCGCGCTCCTCCGCGCCAACGGCTTCGCCGTCTCGCCCGACCAGACGACCGCCTTCATCGCCGCCACCGGCCTCCTCGGGCCGCGCGGGGTCGAGGACATCCACCGCGCCGCCCGCGCCACCCTCGCGCCGCACCCCGAGCGCTTCGACGCGTTCGACGCCCTCTTCCGCCTCGCCTTCCTCGGCCAGACCCTCGCCGCCCCGGCGAGCGCCGACGCCGACGACGAGGAGACCCGGGCCTTCGACGACCGCGACGGCGGCGACACGCCCCCCGAGGCCGAGGAGGAGCCCTCGGGCGCCGAAGCCTCCGGCGCCGAGCGCCTCTTCCGCCGCGCCTTCGCCGCCGTCTCCGAAGCGGAAGCCCTGCGCCGCTTCCGCCGCGCCGCGCCCGACCTGCTGCCGAAGCGCCGCTCCCGCCGCCGCGCCACCTCATCGCGCGGCGCCCCCGACCTCCGCCGCGCCCTCCGCGACGCCGTCCGCCGCGACGGCGAGCTCGTCGAGCTCCCGCGCCGCGCCCGCCGCGCCACCCGCCGCCGCGTCCTCCTCCTCGTCGACGTCTCGGGCTCGATGAAGGACCGCACCGACGGCCATCTCCGCTTCGCCCACGCCCTCGTCCGCGCCCACGACCGCACCGAGGTCTTCACCCTCGGCACCCGCCTGACCCGCGTCACCCGCGCGCTGCGCCGTCGCGACGAGGCCCAGGCCCTCGCCCTCGCCGCCACCCTCGTCGCCGACTGGGACGGCGGCACCCGCCTCGGCGACGCGCTCCAGGCCTTCCTCGCCGTCCCCCGCTTCACCGGCTTCGCCCGCGGCGCCCTCGTCGTCGTCCTCTCCGACGGCCTCGAGCGCGGCGACCCGGCGGCGATGATCGACGCCGTCGCGCGCCTCGCCCGCCACGCCTGGGGCCTCCTCTGGCTGAGCCCGCTCGCCGGCGAGACCGGCTACGCCGTCGAGACCGCCGCGCTCTCCGCCGTCCTGCCCCACCTCGACCGGCTCGGCGACGGCTCCAGCGCCCAGGCCCTTTGCGCCGAGGTGCTCGCCTTCGCGGGAGACGCCGCGTAATGGGTAAGTCAAGCAACCTTTCGCATCGGGTCGAAGGCT
>CAZEGY010000445.1:0-2802 GCA_964511815.1 uncultured Rhodovulum sp. | reverse complement strand
CCGACGCCACCGCCGACGCCGACGCCCGCGCCGCCGCGGAGCCGGGCAGCGGCATCCTCGCCCGCGACGTGACCGTCACCTACCGCAACGGCCTGACCGCGCTGCGCCACGCCACCTTCGAGATCCCCCGCGGCACCGTCACCGCGCTCGTCGGCGTCAACGGCTCGGGCAAGTCGACGCTGTTCAAGGCGATCATGGGCTTCGTCCCCGCCGCCCGCGGCGAGATCCGCGTCCTCGGCATGAGCGTCCCCGAGGCCCTGAAGCGCAACCTCGTCGCCTACGTCCCCCAGGCCGAGGAGGTCGACTGGACCTTCCCGGTCCTCGTCGAGGACGTGGTGATGATGGGCCGCTACGGCCACATGGGCTTCCTCCGCCGCCCCTCCCCCGTCGATCGCGCCGCGGTCGCGGCCGCCCTCGCCCGCGTCGGGATGGAGGACTTCCGCCAGCGCCAGATCGGCGAGCTCTCCGGCGGCCAGAAGAAGCGCGTCTTCCTCGCCCGCGCCCTCGCCCAGGACGGCCGGCTCATCCTCCTCGACGAGCCCTTCACCGGCGTCGACGTGACCACCGAGGAGCAGATCGTCGCGCTCCTCGGCGAGCTCCGCGCCGAGGGCCGGGTGATGCTGGTCTCGACCCACAACCTCGGCTCGGTCCCCGAGTTCTGCGACCGCGTCGTCCTCGTCCGCAACACCGTCCTCGCCTACGGGCCGACCGAGACCACCTTCACCCGCGCCAACCTCGAGCGCGCCTTCGGCGGCGTCCTGCGCCACTTCACCCTCGGCGGCGGCGCCCTCCACGACGACGACGACCCGCGCCAGGTCTCGATCCTCACCGACGACGAGCGGCCCCTCGTCCAGTACGGCGACCGCACCCGCGTCCACGAGGACCCGGAGCGCCCGCGATGAGCCTGCTGCTCGAGCCCTTCGGCTACGGCTACATGACCAACGCCATGTGGGTCTCGGCGCTGGTCGGCGGGGTCTGCGCCTTCCTCTCGGCCTACCTGATGCTCAAGGGCTGGTCGCTGATCGGCGACGCGCTCTCGCACGCCGTCGTCCCCGGCGTCGCCGGCGCCTACATGCTCGGCCTGCCCTTCGCCCTCGGCGCCTTCATCTCCGGCGGGCTGGCGGCGGCGGCGATGCTCTTCCTCTCCGACCGCTCGGGCCTCAAGGTCGACGTCGTCATCGGCATCATCTTCACGTCGTTCTTCGGCCTCGGGCTCTTCATGGTGTCGATCAACCCGATGGCGATCTCGCTCCAGACGATCACCATGGGCAACATCCTCGCCATCACCCCCGAGGACACCCTCCAGCTCGCGCTCATCGGCGTCGTCTCCCTCGCCGTCCTGCTCGCGAAGTGGAAGGACCTGATGGTGGTCTTCTTCGACGAGGCCCACGCCCGCTCGATCGGCCTGCGCCCCGGGCTCCTCAAGGCGGTGTTCTTCGTCCTGCTCTCGGCCTGCGTCGTCGCCGCCATGCAGACCGTCGGCGCCTTCCTCGTCATCGCCATGGTGGTGACGCCCGGGGCGACCGCCTACCTGCTCTGCGACCGCTTCCCGCGCCTGATCGCCCTCTCGGTCGCCATCGGCACGGCGACGAGCTTCGTCGGCGCCTACGCGAGCTACTTCCTCGACGGCGCCACCGGCGGCATCATCGTCTGCCTCCAGACCCTGATCTTCCTCGCCGCCTTCGTCTGGGCCCCGAAGCACGGCCTGCGCGCCGCCCGCGCCCGCGCCCGCGCCGCGCTGCGCGAGGAGGCCGCACCCGACCCCGCGCCCGATCCCGCGCCCGGGGCCGCACCCGGGACCACGCCGTGATCGAGACCCTCGCCCTCCCCTTCCAGTTCGCCTTCATGCAGAAGGCCTTCCTGATCGGCGCCATCGTCGCCTTCCCGACCGCGCTGCTCTCCTGCTTCCTCGTCCTCAAGGGCTGGGCGCTGATGGGCGACGCCGTCAGCCACGCCGTCCTCCCCGGCATCGTCCTCGCCTACATCCTCGGCGTCCCGCTCATCCTCGGCGCCTTCGCCGCCGGCATGGTGACCGCGCTGGCCACCGGCTACCTCGCCGCCAACAGCCGGGTGAAGCAGGACACGGTGATGGGCGTCGTCTTCTCGGGCATGTTCGGCCTCGGCATCGTCCTCTACACCTCGATCGCCTCCGACGTGCACCTCGACCACATCCTCTTCGGCAACATGCTCGGCACCGGCACCGGCGACCTGTGGACCGCCGGCACCATCGCCGTCGTCGTCACCGCCGCCCTGCTCCTGAAGTGGAAGGACCTGATGCTCCACGCCTTCGACCCCGCCCAGGCGCGGGCCTCGGGCCTCCCGGTCGCCCTCCTCCACTACGGGCTCCTCACCCTCCTGTCGCTGACCATCGTCGCCACCCTCACGGCGACCGGCCTCATCCTCGCCGTCGGCCTCCTCATCGGCCCGGGCGCCATCGCCTTCCTCAGCGTCCGCAGCTTCGGCCGCATGCTCGCCGTCGCCTGCCTCGTCTGCCTCGCGGCGATGCTCGGCGGCGTCTACCTCAGCTTCTTCCTCGACAGCGCCCCCGCCCCGACGATCATCCTGATCCTGACCACGATCTTCGTCGCCGCCTTCCTCCGCCGCCTCGCCCTCGCCCGGCGCACGACCGCCGAGGTCCGCTAGGCTGCCGAGGTCCGCCAGGCTGCGCCCGTGCAAGTGCCCGACCGCGACCACGTTGCGCCACGAGCGGACGTCCCCTACCCGTCCTTCTTCTTGGCCCAAATACTCTCGGGGGTGAATTGGCCGCAGGCCAAGAGGGGGCTGAAGGCCCCCTCGCCGCCG
>CAZEGY010000444.1:0-2807 GCA_964511815.1 uncultured Rhodovulum sp. | reverse complement strand
ACCGCCTCGTCCATGTCCTTCACCTCCCAGAGCCAGTAGCCGGCGACGAGCTCGCGGGTCTCGGCGAAGGGGCCGTCGATCACCGTGCGCCCCGGCCCGTCGAAAGCGACGCGCTTGCCCTGCGACGACGGCTTCAGCCCGTCGCCGCCCTTCATGACGCCGGCGTTGACGAGCTCCTCGTTGAACTTGCCCATGGCGACGAGCAGCTCGTTCGACGGCATCCGCCCCGCCTCGCTGTCCTCGGTGGCCTTGACGAAAACCACGACCTTCATGCTTCTCTCCCTTGGCTGGCGGAGGCTCGCCGCGAGCCTCTCCCCGGTACGACGGCCCCGCCGCCGCGATCCCGACAGCCCGGGCGATTTTTTTCGCACCCGCCCGTCGGGTATCCTATGCCGGATGCGTCCTCGGACCACGGGAAGCCCCCCGATCGGCGAAAAGGAGCCGCCCGCGATGACCGAGCCCCCCTGCCCCGACTGGCTGGAGACCCGCCTCGTCGCCGAGCGGCCGCGGGTCGTCGCCGCGCTCCTGCGCTACTTCCGCGACCTCGACCGCGCCGAGGAGGCCTACCAGGAGGCCTGCCTCCGCGCCCTCCGGGTCTGGCCCGACCGCGGCCCGCCGCGCGACGCCGCGGCGTGGCTCACCCTCGTCGGCCGCAACGCCGCCCTCGACCGCGTCCGCCGCGACGCCCGCCTGACCGCACTCCCCGACGAGGCGGCGATCTCCGACCGCGAGGACACCCTTCCCGCCCTCGCCGAGCGCCTCGACGCCGCCGACTACCGCGACGACGTGCTCCGCCTGCTCTTCGTCTGCTGCCACCCGGCGCTCCCCGCGACCCAGCAGGTCGCGCTCGCGCTCCGCATCGTCTGCGGCCTGCCGGTCGCGCGCATCGCCCGGGCCTTTCTCGTCGGCGAGCGGGCGATGGAGCGGCGCATCACCCGGGCGAAGGCGCGCATCGCCGCCGCCGACGTGCCCTTCGAGGCCCCCGGCCCCGACGAGCGCGCCCGCCGCCTCGCCGCCGTCCTCGTGACGATCTACCTCGTCTTCACCGAAGGCTACACCGACGCCCGCGCGGGCAGCGACCGTGCCCACCTCTGCGACGAGGCGATCCGCCTCGCCCGGCTCGTCCTCGCGATGTATCCCGCCGAGCCCGAGCTCCTCGGCCTTCTCGCCCTGATGCTCGTCCAGCACTCGCGCCGCGCCGCGCGCTTCGACGCCGACGGCGCGGCCATCCTCCTCGACGACCAGGACCGCGGGCTCTGGGACCGGGAGATGATCGCCGAGGCCCGCGCCCTTCTCGACCGGGCGACCTGCCTCTACCGCCCCGGCCCCTACCAGCTCCAGGCGGCGATCGCCGCGGTGCACGCCCGCGCCGCCCGCGCCGAGGACACCGACTGGGCCGCCGCCGACCGCCTCTACGCCGCGCTCGAGCGCATCGCGCCGTCGCCGGTCGTCACCCTCAACCGCGCCGTCGCGGTGTGGAAGCGCGCCGGGCCCGCCGCCGCGCTCGCGATGGTCGAGCCGCTCGGCACCGACCTCGACGGCTACTTCTACTTCCACGGCGTCCGCGGCGTCCTCCTCGCCGCCCTCGGTCGCCCGTCCGACGCCCGCGACGCCTTCGGCCGGGCGATCGGCCTCGCCAACACCCCGGCCGAAGCCGCCCAGATCCGCCGCTACCTCGACCGCCTCACCGGCTGAGCCCGGCGAGCGCCCCGGCGAGATCGCCGTAGCCGGTGAAGCGCCGCTCGTAGGCGAGCCCGAGGCGGGCGGCGCAGCGCGCCGCCTCGGCGTCGAGGGCGGGGTCGTCGGTCTGGGCGAGATAGACGAGGCGCTCGTAGTTCCCGAAGATCATGTCGCGGAGCTCCGGGTGGCGGTCGAGGCCCATCGGCTTCCAGACGAAGGCGTCGAACTGGCGCACGAGGAAGTCGGTCAGGAAGAACGCCGTCATCTCGCTGTCGCCGCGCGCCGCGAACGCGGCGTTGCCGTCGAAGAAGCTGTAGCAGTGCGGCCCGGCGATCATCTCGACCCCGAGCGCCGCGCAGCGCGCCGCGAGCAGCCCGCCGGTGCCGCAGTCGGCGTAGGCGACGAAGACCCGCCCGTAGCGGCCGCGCGCCTCCGTGACCGCGGCTGCCACCGCGTCGGGGATGCGGTCCGGCCACAGGTGGAGGTTGGCCGGCAGGCAGCGGAGGTCGAGGTGCTCCCAGCCGTTCAGCCGCTTCAGCGCGAGGATCTCGCGCGCGAGCGCCCCGCACGCTATGACGAGCACCGCCCCCCGCGCGCCGTCCGGCGGCGCGAGGCCCTCGTCGCGAAGCGTGCCGTCGTCGATCGTCATCGTTTCCCCGGGTTCCCCGGTTGGCCGCGCGCCGCGCCCGGCGGTCCGGCGCGATGGACGCCCGCCGCGCCCGTGACCCGTCAGGCCCGCATCGCCAGCTGGTTGTGCTTGCGGGCGATGAACGCCTTCGCCGTCTCGACCGCCACCGCCGCGTCGCGGCAGTAGGCGTCGGCGCCGATCGCCTTCGAGAACTCCTCGTTCAAGGGCGCCCCCCCGACCATGACGACGTAACGGTCGCGGAGGCCCTTCTCCTTCAGCGTGTCGATGACGACCTTCATGTAGGGCATCGTCGTCGTCAGCAGCGCCGACATGCCGAGGATGTCGGCGTCCTCGGCCTCCAGCGCCTCGAGGTACTTCTCGACCGGGTTGTTGATCCCGAGGTCGACGATCTCGAAGCCCGCCCCCTCCATCATCATCGACACGAGGTTCTTGCCGATGTCGTGGATGTCGCCCTTGACCGTGCCGATCACCATCTTGC
>CAZEGY010000443.1:0-2816 GCA_964511815.1 uncultured Rhodovulum sp. | reverse complement strand
AGCCCGCTGCCGCCGAGGAGCCGGCCGCCGCCGAGGAGCCCGCCGCTGCCGAGGAACCCGCCGCCGAGGAGCCGGCCGCCGAGGAGCCGGCCCCCGCCGAGGCCGGGGAGCCGGCCGCGCCCGGGGCGGCTCCGGCCAACTGAGGCCACGAGATGACCGATGCAAGCTGGAGCCAGCCGGTAGCCGCCCACGAGCCCGAGTTCGGCGACTACGTCGAGCTCCTCAAGCCGCGGGTGATGCGCCTCGTCGTCTTCACCGCCGTCGTCGGGCTCGTCGCCGCGCCGGTGTCGGTGCATCCGGTGATCGCCCTCGCCTCGGTCCTCTGCATCGCCGTCGGCGCCGGGGCGGCGGGCGCGCTCAACATGTGGTGGGACCAGGACATCGACGCCGAGATGGCCCGCACCGCCGGCCGGCCGATCCCGACCGGCCGCGTCGAGAGCGGCGAGGCGCTGGCGATCGGGCTCGTGCTCTCGGGCTTCTCGGTGGTGATGCTGGCGCTTTTCGCCAACCTCTTCGCCGCCGGCCTCCTCGCCTTCACGATCTTCTTCTACGCCGTCGTCTACTCGATGTGGCTCAAGCGGTCGACGCCGCAGAACATCGTCATCGGCGGCGCCGCCGGGGCCTTCCCGCCGATGATCGGCTGGGCGGTGGCGACGGGCGGCGTCAGCCTCGAGAGCGTGGCGATGTTCGCGCTGATCTTCCTGTGGACGCCGCCGCACTTCTGGGCGCTCGCGCTCTTCCGCAACGACGACTACACCCGCGTCGGCGTGCCGATGCTGCCCGTCGTCGCCGGCGAGCGCGCGACCCGCAACCACGTTCTCGCCTACGCGCTCGTCCTCGCCGCTGCGGCGGTGCTGCCGGCGTTCAGCGGCATCGGCGGGCCGGTCTACCTCGCCGGCGCGCTCGTCCTCAACGCCCTCTTCGTCCACGGCGCCTGGAAGGTCTGGCACCGCGACGCCATCGCCGCCCACGCCGACCGCTACCGCACCGAGAAGCGCTTCTTCGGCTTCTCGATCGTCTACCTGACGCTGCACTTCGCGCTGCTCCTCGCCGAGGCGGGGCTGCGGGCGCTCGACCTGACGCCGGCCGGCTGGCCGATGCTGTTCTGAGGAGCCCCGCCATGCGACCCGACAACCACGAGATCTACGGGCGGCGGCGGAGCCGGAACGTCGGCCTCGGCCTGACGCTCGGCGCCTTCGTCGTGCTGATCTTCGCGGTGACGGTGGTGAAGCTCTACGAGGGCGCCGAAATCCGCGGCTACGACCACACCGTCGAGACCCTCCCCGGACAGGGAGGCTGAGGCCATGGGACCGGCCCGCGCCAACACGAGGCTCGCGGTCGCGCTCGCCGCGGTCTGCGGCGTCATGGTCGGCGCGAGCTTCGCGGCGGTGCCGTTCTACAGCTGGTTCTGCAAGGTGACGGGCTACGGCGGCACGCCGAGCCGCGCCTCGACCGACGCTCCCGACATCCTCGACCGCGAGGTGACGGTGCGCTTCGACGCCAACACCTCCCCGGGCATGCCCTGGGAGTTCCGCCCGATGCAGCGGACGATGACGCTCCGCCTCGGCGAGACCGGCCTCGCCTTCTACGAGGCCCACAACCCGACCGACGAGGTCGTCGCCGGCCAGGCGGGCTACAACGTCGTGCCCTACGAGATCGGCGTCTACTTCGACAAGATCGCCTGCTTCTGCTTCGAGCTCCAGGTACTCCAGCCCCACGAGCGGGTGGAGATGCCGGTGAGCTTCTACGTCGACCCGGCGATGCTCGACGACATCGAGTCGCGCGGGATCACCGAGATCACGCTATCCTACACCATGTTCCGCACCGAGCTTCCCGAGGCGAGCCTCCGCGCCGCGCCCGGGCGAACCCGGCTGGCGGCGGCGCCCGACGACAACGGCGGCGACGGAACCATCGAACAATAAGGGGACGAGAGGAGCCATGGCGGGCCACAAGAACCACGACTACCACATCCTGCCGCCGAGCATCTGGCCGCTGACCGGCGGCCTCGGCTCCATCCTGATGCTCGTCGGCGCCGTGCTCTGGTTCCACGATTCGGGGCCGTGGCTCGCGCTCATCGGTCTCGTCGTCGTGCTCTACACCATGTGGTCGTGGTGGGGCGACGTCATCGCCGAGGGCGAGGCGGGCGAGCACACCGGGATCATCCAGATCGGCCTGCGCTACGGGATGGTGCTGTTCATCATCTCCGAGGTGATGTTCTTCTCCGCCTGGTTCTGGACGTTCTTCAAGCACGCCCTCTACCCGATGGGGGTGATCGAGGGCATCGAGGTCATCCCCGGCCAGTGGCCGCCGGCCGGCATCGAGACCTTCGACCCCTGGCACCTGCCGCTGATCAACACCCTCGTGCTGCTCTGCTCGGGCTGCGCGCTCACCTGGTCGCACCATGCGCTCGTGCACGAGAACAACCGGCAGGACGTGAAGTACGGCCTCTGGCTCGCCATCGGCCTCGGGGTGATCTTCACGATGTTCCAGGCCTACGAGTACCACCACGCCGCGTTCGCCTTCTCCGGCAACATCTACGGCGCCTCGTTCTTCATGGCGACGGGCTTCCACGGCTTCCACGTCATCATCGGCACGATCTTCATGATCGTCTGCCTGTTCCGGGTCTACGCCGGACACTTTACCCAGGACCAGCACGTCGGCTTCGAGGCGGCGGCGTGGTACTGGCACTTCGTCGACGTGGTCTGGCTCTTCCTCTTCGCCGCGATCTACATCTGGGGCTCCGCCTGACCGGAGCGCCGCGGCGCACTCCCCGAATCGAAGGCCCGCGGGACCCGGCGCCCGCGGGCCTTTTCCTT
>CAZEGY010000442.1:0-2822 GCA_964511815.1 uncultured Rhodovulum sp. | reverse complement strand
CGAAGGGCGTCGTCGAGACCCACGTCTCGCTCTTCGACGGCTCGAACTGCGGCATCGCCACCGAGGACGGCCGGATCTTCTCGGTCCAGCACCACCCCGAAGCGAGCCCGGGACCGCAGGACAGCTTCTACCTCTTCGAGCGCTTCGTCGCCTCGATGGCGTGAGCGGCCGGGAGCGATTAATCCTTAACGTTCAACGGCCTTAAGCGTCCGTTAAATGATCGGTATCAACTTTCCGCATCGGGCAGGTGCGGAGTGTCGGTATGGCCCAGGTCCTTCCGCTCAGGCGGTCAGGCGACGACGGGCCGGCGCGGCCGCCGCGTGCGCCCTACCTCGGCGAAGTGCTCGTCCGCTCGGGCCGGCTCGCGCCCGAGGCGCTGGCGACCGCCCTCGACCAGCAACGCCACCAGGACGCGCGCCTCGGCCAGATCCTCCTCGTCGGCGGCCTCATCACCCCCGACGCCCTGACCGACGCCCTCTCCGAACAGGCCGCGATCGGGCGCGTCGACCTCGACGCCCGCCCGGCGGACCCGTCCCTCGTCGCCGAGGCCGACCCCTACCTGTGCCTGGCGCTCGAGGCGGTGCCGTGGCGGGTGTTCGCCGGACGGCGCGTCGTCGCCGTCGCCGACCCGTCGCGCGGGGCCGAGGCCCTCGCCGCCTTCGCCGGCGAGGCGCTGGCCCTCGCCCCCGCCGCCGAGATCCGCCAGACGATCGCGCGCCACTTCGGCCCGGCGATGGTCCGCGCCGCCGAAGAGCGCTGCCCGCCCGACAAGAGCTGCCGAACCCTGATCGCGCCGCGGTTCACCGCGCGCAAGGCGGCACTCCTCGCGCTGGTCGCGACCCTCGCCGCAGCGTTCCCGGCGCAGACGCTCGCAGCCGCCGTCGCCTGGGTCCTCGTCGCCAGCCTCGCGACCACCGCCCTGCGGATCGTCGCCCTCCTCGCGCGCTGGCGCGACCGCCGCCGCCCCGCCGCCGCGGCCGCGACCCGGTTGTCGGAGCACCGGCTCCGGCCCCGCGTCTCGATCCTCGTGCCCCTCAAGGGCGAGGCCGCGATCGCCGGCCAGCTCCTCGCCGCGCTGCGGGAGATGGACTACCCGGCCCCGCTCCTCGACATCAAGCTCGTGCTCGAGTCCGACGACACCGCGACGCTCGCCGCCATCGAGCGCGCCGGACTGCCGCCGACGGTCGAGGTCGTCACGGTTCCGCGCGGCACCGTCGAGACCAAGCCGCGGGCGATGAACTACGCCCTTCCCTTCTGCAAGGGCGAGATCGTCGGCATCTACGACGCCGAGGACGCCCCCGACCCCGGCCAGATCGAGGCGGTCGTCGCCCACCTGGCCGACGCCGACCCCAGGGTCGCCTGCGTGCAGGGCTGCCTCGACTTCTACAACTGGGACGACAACCCGCTGTCCCGCCTGTTCACCATCGACTACGCCGCGTGGTTCCGGGTCCACCTGCGCGGCATCGAACGGGCGGGCCTGCCGATCCCGCTCGGCGGCACCACCGTCTTCTTCCGCCGCCGCGCGCTCGAGGAGATCGGCTGCTGGGACGCCCACAACGTCACCGAGGACGCCGACCTCGGCATGCGCCTCGCCCGCGCCGGCTACCGCTGCGAGATGATCGACACCACCACCCGGGAGGAGGCCTGCGCCGACAGCGCCCTGCGCTGGATCCGCCAGCGGTCGCGGTGGCTCAAGGGCTACGCGATCACCTGGGCGACCCACATGCGGGCGCCCCTGACGCTCTGGCGCGAGCTCGGGCCGATCGGCTTCGTCGCCTTCCAGGTCCTGTTTCTCGGCGGCCTCACCGCCTGCCTCGCGCTTCCGCTGCTCTGGGTCGCCTTCCTCGCCGGCGTCTGCCTCGGGCTCCCGGTCGCCGACCGCCTGCCGGCGGACGTCGGCGCCGTCCTCTTCCCCGCGCTCTCGCTCGGGCTTCTCGTCGACGGCGTCGCCGCCTGCGTCGCCCTCGTCGAGACCCGGCGCGCGCGGCTGATCCCGTGGATCGCGCTGCTCCCGCTCTACGCCGTCCTCGGGTCGGTCGCGGCCTACCGGGCGATCGCGGAGATCTTCTACCAGCCCTTCCACTGGCACAAGACCCGGCACACCGGCTTCAGGCCTCAGCCGTAGCGTTCGGCGTCGGCCTTCAGGCGGGTCTCGAAGGCCTGGCTGATGTGGCCGCGGATCGCCCCCTCGGCGGCGGCGCCGTCGCGGGCCTCGATGGCGCGGACGATCGCCTCGTGCTCCTCCATCGCCCGCACGTCCCGGCCCTCGGCGGCGAGCGAGGTGGTGGCGACGAGCGCCATCGAGCGGTGGACCATCTCGAGCTGCTGGATCAGGTAGCGGTTATGGCTCGCGAGGTGGATCTGGCGGTGAAAGCGCTTGTTGGCGCGGGCGAGACGGTCTGGCTGGCCGACGAGGGCGCGGTCGCGGGCGATCATCTCCCAGAGGACGCGCACCTCCTCGGGCGCCGCGTGCTGGGCCGCGAGGCGGGCGGCGAGGCCCTCGAGCTCGGCGCGGACGACGTAGAGCTCGCCGAGCTGGTCGTGGTCGAGGCTCGACACGACGAGGCTGCGCCCGTCGCGGGCGACGACGCCGTGGGTCTCCAGCCGCTGCAGCGCCTCGCGGATCGGGGTGCGCGACACGCCGAAGCGCACCGCGAGCTCGGACTCGACGAGCCGGTCGCCGGGGCGGAACTCGCCGCGGTCGATCCCCTCGAGCACGAGCTGGTAGGCATCCTTCTGCTGCGGTGCGAGCGCCATCTCTCTCCCTCTTGGCCGTGCGCAACCGTAGGCCCCCGGCGCGCAAAAGGCGAGCGCCCGCGCAT
>CAZEGY010000441.1:0-2825 GCA_964511815.1 uncultured Rhodovulum sp. | reverse complement strand
AGCAGGGCTTCGGCTCGTCGGGCCGACATCCTCGCGGGCGGAGCCCGCTTCGATCTTCGATCGACGGCGGCGTGGAAGGCGTCCGCCCGAGGAAACCGTCGTATCCTCGTCCGTTCATCCCGGCCGACGGGCGTGGATGGTGGGGAGCCCCCTCAGAGGACGACGACCTTCGCGCCGGCGGGGGCGCGGTCGTAGAGGTCGATGACGTCCTGGTTCAGCATCCGGAAGCAGCCGGAGGACGCGGCCCAGCCGATCGACTTCGGGACGTTGGTGCCGTGGATGCGGAAGCCGGAATCGCGGCCGCCGAAGTAGATGTAGAGGGCGCGGGCGCCGAGGGGGTTGTTGACGCCGCCGGGCTGGCCGTCGCGCCAGCGCTCGAGCGAGGGGTCGCGGGCGATCATCTCGGGCGGCGGCGTCCAGCGCGGCCACTTGGCGGTGCGGGCGATGGTGCCGGTGCCGGTCCAGCCGAAGCCCTCGCGGCCGATGGCGATGCCGTAGCGCGTCGCCCTGCCCCCGGGCTCGACGAGGTAGAGGAACGGTCCCCGGGTGTCGATGACGATGGTGCCCGGCGCCTCGGTGGTCGCGTAGTCGACCTCGCTGCGCAGGAGCTCGCGGTGAAACTGGGTGACGTCGATCGCCGGGAGGGTGCGCTCGCCGTCGGGGCGGGCGGCGTACATCGCGACGAGCGTGGGGTCGGGCGCCGGCTTCTCGACGGCGGGCTCGGTCGTCAGGCGGGCGGCGGCGGCCCCGTCGGGGGTCGTCACCACCGGGCCGAGGCCGGCCTCGGTACAGGCTGACAACAAGAACACGCCGAGCAACGGCGCAGCGGCCATCTTTGCGTTCATTTCACCACCTAATCGCGTCACTAGTTGCGCATAAACCATCCACAGACAAGCGTGGACGAATTTTTGGCCGATTCTCCGGCAGGACTCAGGGATAGCCCGCCGGTCTTGCCAGAAGCTGAAGGGAAACGCCTCGCCGTATCTCGTGGCGCTCGCGGCCGGAGGCCACAACGGCTATGCGCCGCCCTGCCCCGAGGCGAGCGGTGCGGGGCGGCTGCACCCCGGCGTTGAGACGGCCGCCGGGACGGAAGGCGCGGCGGCGCCGCCCGAATCAGTCGGTCGGGCCGGCGGGCGCGGCGCGGAGGAGGGCGCCGTCGGCGGCGTCGAGGAGGAGGAGGAGGGTGCCGTCGGGGGCCTCCTCGACGTCGCGGATGCGGCCCTCGCCGACGAGGAAGCGCTCCTCGCCGACGACGCGGGTCTCGCCCGAGGTCGTGTCGTGGGCGAGGACGAGGCGCACGAGGCCGCCCGGCTCCATCGAGCCGACGAGGAGGTTGCCGTCCCAGCCGGGGAAGCGGTCGCCGCTGTAGAAGGTCATGCCGCCGGGGGCGATCACCGGGTCCCAGTAGTAGACCGGCTGCTCCATGTCGAGCGCGCGGGTCAGGCCGTCGCCGACCGGCGAGCCGTCGTAGTTGATCCCGTAGGTGATGACCGGCCAGCCGTAGTTGCGGCCGGCGGCGATGCGGTTGAGCTCGTCGCCGCCGCGGGGACCGTGCTCGATCGCCCAGAGGTTGCCCTCGGGATCGAGGGCCGCGCCCTGGACGTTGCGGTGGCCCCACGAGTAGACGATCGGCTGGGCGCCCTCCTCGCCGACGAAGGGGTTGTCGGGGGGCGCGGAGCCGTCCTCGCGGAGGCGCATGATCTTGCCGTGGCCGGCGCCGAGATCCTGCGCCTTGACGCGCTCCTGCGGCGACGACCGCTCGCCGGTGGTGACGAAGAGCGTGCCGCTCGAGGTCGGGACGATCCGGGATCCGAAGTGGTTCTTCGAGGCCGCCGGCGGATCCTGCACGAAGATGTCGCTGACCTCGGTCAGCGCGGTCAGGTCGTCGCTGAGCCGGGCCGTCGCGGCGGCGGTGGCGTTGGTGCCGTCGCCGAGGGGCTTGGCGTAGGTGAGATAGATGGTGCGGTCGGTCTCGAACTTCCGCCCGAGGGCGACGTCGAGAAGACCGCCCTGCCCTTCGGCGTAGACCTCGGGGACGCCGGCGAGGGGCTCGGAGACGCTGCCGTCGGCGGCGACGACGCGGAGGCGGCCCGGGCGCTCGGTGACGAGGACGCCGCCGTCGGGAAGGAGCGCCATCCCCCACGGGTGCTCGAGGCCGGAGGCGACGGTCTCGACGGCGAGCTCGACCCCGGACTTCGCCTCCGGGGCGCGGGTCTGGTCGGCGAAGGCGGGCTTGGCGTCGGGGACGTTCGGCGGACCCTGCTCGACCGGCGGCCCGCCGTCCTGGGCGAGGGCGACGAGCGGGAAGGCGGCCGCGAACGCGGCGCCGAGGGCGCGGGTTGCGCGTCGTTTCATCGGGTCGGCTCCTTTCGTTGGAGGTCGTCACCCGGGAGAACCTTTGCCGGCGCCGAGCGTTCCTTGGAATCGGGCCCTGGAACCCGGCCCCTGGAACCCGGCACCGGGGCGGCGGGCGTCAGGAGACGAGGCGATAGCCGCCGGGCTCGGTGACGAGGATGCGGGCGTTGGCGGGATCGGGCTCGATCTTCTGCCGCAGCCGGTAGATGTGGGTCTCGAGGGTGTGGGTGGTCACCCCGGCGTTGTAGCCCCAGACCTCGTGGAGGAGCACGTCCCGGGGCACCACCGCGTTCTGGGCGCGGTAGAGGTACTTGAGGATGTTGGTCTCCTTCTCGGTCAGGCGGATCTTCTTCTCCTGCTCGTCGAGGAGGACCTTGGCCGCCGGGCGGAAGGTGTAGGGGCCGACGCCGAAGATCGCGTCCTCGGACTGCTCGTGCTGGCGGAGCTGGGCGCGGATGCGGGCGAGGAGC
>CAZEGY010000440.1:1573-2829 GCA_964511815.1 uncultured Rhodovulum sp. | reverse complement strand
CGGGTTCGGGCGGCCCGGCAGCAGGTGACCGCCGTCAACCCGGCAGGGCGGCGCGGTAGCCCTCGAAGGTGACGTTGTCGGCGACCCGCCGCGCCTCGGCCTCCTGCGCCTCGCTCCGCACCGTCCACGTCAGGATCGCCAGCCCCTCGCGCTTCAGCCGCGCCAGCGCCGGGTTGGCGAGGTCCCTGCGGTCGTGGGAGACGAACCCCGCCCCGGTGCGCTCGGCGTCGGCGAGCGCCGCGAGCTCGGCCCGGCGATAGTCGGGGAGCGACCAGTCGGCGGTGTCGAAGGCGCAGGTCGTCAGCCCGCGCGGCCGCTCGGGCGCCAGCACCGCGAAGCACGCGACCGAATGCGGGTTGAACGACATCAGCGCCGCCGCCCCGCCGTAGTCCGCGAGCAGCGCCGCGACCCGCGCCTCGAGCACGCCGACCCCGGGGCCGAGCGCCCCGTCCTGGTCCTTGACCTCGACGAGCAGCGGCACCCGCCCGGCGACCAGCCCGAGGAACTCGGCGAAGGTCGGCACCGTCTCGCCGCCGCCCACGAGCGCGATCCGCCCGACCGCCGCGGCGGTGTAGTCGCGCACCAGCCCGGGCGCGCCGGTCAGCCGCGGCATCTCGTCGTCGTGGAAGACGACCGCCTCGCCGTCGGCGGTGAGCTGCACGTCGAGCTCGATCCCGTAGCCCGCCGCGATCGCCGCCTCGGCGGCGGCGCGGCTGTTCTCGATCACCCCCCGCGCGCGGTCGTGGAGGCCGCGGTGGGCGATCGGCGGCCCGAGGAAGGCCGGCGCGAGCTCAGGCGACCTCGAAGACACCCTCGACCTCGACCGCGACCCCGAGCGGCAGCGCCGCCACCCCGACCGCCGAACGGGCGTGCCGGCCCTTGTCGCCGAAGACCTCGACGAAGAGGTCCGAGGCGCCGTTCACCACCTTCGGCTGGTCGGTGAAGCCCGGCGCCGAGTTGACGAAGCCGGTGAGCTTCACCACCCGCACCAGCCGCGCGAGGTCGCCGTCGCAGGCGGCGCGCACCTGGGAAACGAGCTGGATCGCGCAGGTCCGCGCCGCGGCCGCCCCCGCCGCCACGTCGAGCCCGTCGCCGAGGCGCCCGAGCAGCAGGCCGCTCTCGTCGCGGGCGACCTGGCCCGAGACGTAGAGCGTCGACCCGCTCCGCACGAACGGCACGTAGTTCGCCGCCGGCGCCGGCGCGTCCGGCAGCGTGATCCCGAGCTCCTTCAGACGTTCCTCGACCGATGCCATCCA
>CAZEGY010000440.1:0-1473 GCA_964511815.1 uncultured Rhodovulum sp. | reverse complement strand
CGAGGAGGAGCAGTGCGTGAGAAGAACGAGTGCGGCGGCCCTGGCCGCGACGCTTGCGCTCGCCGCGTGCGCGGTGGCGCCCGACCCGCAGAGCCTCGACTGGGATCCGTTCGAGGAGGACAACCGCGCCGCCCACGCGGTCACCGTCCCGGTCGACCGCGCCGTCTACGGCCCGGTGGCGCGGACCTACGGCCAGGCCGTGCCGCAGCCGGTGCGCACCGGGATCAGGAACCTCCGCAACAACTGGCGCCTGCCCGGGCAGGCCATCCAGTACACCCTCCAGGGCCGGCCGGTGCACGTCGCCGAATCGACGACGCGCTTTCTCGTCAACACCGTCTTCGGCCTCGGCGGGCTCATCGACCCGGCGACCGACATGGGCCTCCTCTACCGCGAGACCAACTTCGACGAGACCTTCTACCGCTGGGGCATCCCCGAGGGCGGCTACCTCGAGCTGCCGCTCGTCGGCCCCGGCACCCAGCGCGACTGGACGGGCTACGTCCTCGACCAGGCGCTCGACCCGACGTGGTACGTGCTGCCGGTCGCCGCGACCAACGCGCTGCTCGTCGCCGGGGGGCTCGATCTCGTCAACGACCGCTACGAGCTCGACCCGGCGATCCAGGCGCTGCTCCACGAGTCCGAGGACGGCTACACCGCCCAGCGGATCAGCTACATCCAGAACATGCGCGCCCGCCTCGGGGGCGGGACCAACGTCGAAGAGCTGGAGGACGTCTATGCCGACTACTGACCCGACCCGCCGGAGCCTCCTCGCCGGCCTCGCCGGCGCCGCGCTCCTCGCCCTCGCCGGCCCGGCGTCGGCCCAGTCCGGGCCCAAGGCCACGGCCCTCGTCACCTCCCTCGCCGCGGAGGTGACCAAACTCATCAACTCCGGCCAGAGCGAGAGCCGGCTCTACGCCGGCTTCGAGAGCGTCCTCTCCCGCTACGGCGACATGCCGGCGGTGGCGGCGAGCGTCCTCGGCCCGCCGTGGCGGGGCGCCAGCGCCGCTCAGAAGCAGCAGTTCGTCGCCGCCTTCCAGAGCTACCTCGCCCGCCGCTACGGCGGCCAGTTCCGCGAGTACCGCAACGCCCAGATCGTGGTGAAGGGCACCAAGGACGGCGGCAAGGCCGGCACCCTCGTCCAGACCACCGTCGTCCGGCCCGGCCAGCAGCCGATCGCCGTCGACTGGCAGGTGAGCGACCGGAGCGGCGCCCCGAAGGTCGTCAACCTCGTCATCGAGGGCGTGTCGATGCTCGCCAACGAGCGCGCCGAGGTCGGCGCGATGCTCGAGGCCTCCCGCGGCGACCTCGACGCCCTGATCGCCCGCCTCCGCGCCCGGTCGTGACCGGCGCGCCCGAAGGTCGGAAACCGGTAAGAGCCCGGTCAGAATTCGGCCAATCCGCCGCGACCGCGACCTCCCGCGGTTCCCGCCGTCCGGCCGCTTGCCTATGTCGCCGCCGACAGCAAGGGAAACGACA
>CAZEGY010000439.1:0-2831 GCA_964511815.1 uncultured Rhodovulum sp. | reverse complement strand
GACCGTTGCGGCAGCGATGCGAGCGAGGAGCGACGGCGATGATCGACACCCCCGAGGACGCCACCCCGAGCCGCACCGGCGACCCCGACCCGGCCGACTACGCAAACGCTTCGCGAAACCCCGAGGACTGGGTGATCGGTGACGGGCCGATGACGGCGGCGCAGGCGGACTACCTGCGGACGCTCTCGGCCGAGGCGGGGATCGAGTTCGACGCAGGCCTGACCCAAGGCGCCGCCGCCGAGCGGATCGACCAGCTTCGGGCCGAGATCCCGCGCTTCGCCGCCACGGAAGGCGATCCGGACGGGGCCGGAGACGCCGCGGAGGGCTGACTCCGCGGAGCGCGGGCGGTCAGATCGCCGCCCAGTCGCTGAACTTCACCCCCGACGGCGTCGGGGAGGGCGCCGGCTTCGGCTTGCGCGGAGCCGGAGGCTCCTTCTCTTTCGAACGGGTCATCATCGGTTACTCCACTGCTACCGATCCGCGGACGACTCCCGCGGTACTGACTGCAATCTAGCCACGCCGGGGTCCGCTTTCAGGGGACTTTGGTCGGCCGAAATGGGTTCCATCATAACCTGTTGCAACCGCGTATCGTTCACGCGAATTTCAACTCGGTTAACGCCCGCTTCCCGATCACCCGCGCCCTGAAAAGCGGCAGGATCCGTCAGCCTGCCTTCCAGGCGTCAATCCGCTCCCACGCCTCCGCCGCGCTGGCGACGTAGGTCATCAGCGAGAGGTCGCCGGCGGCGATGGTTCCGGCCTCGACCAGCGCCTCCCAGTTGACGACGCTCCGCCAGAACGATTCGCCGAAGAGGAGGATCGGCAGGCGCCGCATCCGGCCGGTCTGGACGAGGGTCAGCACCTCGAAGAGCTCGTCGAGGGTGCCGAAGCCGCCGGGGAAGACCGCGATCGCCCGGGCGCGCATGAGGAAATGCATCTTGCGCACGGCGAAGTAGTGGAAGTTGAAGCTCAGGTCCGGCGTGCCCCAGAGGTTCGGCCGCTGCTCGTGGGGGAGCACGATGTTGAGGCTGATCGAGAGGCCGCCGGCCTCGGCGGCGCCGCGGTTGCCGGCCTCCATGATCCCGGGGCCGCCGCCGGTGCAGACCACGTCCTCATGATTGCCGCTCCGCCGTGCCCGCTCGGTCGCGAGGCGGGCGAACTCGCGGGCCTGGTCGTAGAAGGGCGCGAGGGCGGCGAGGCCCGGGCTCGCGACCTCGGCGGCGTGGGCGGGGTCGGGGATGCGGGCACTGCCGAGCATGACGATCGTCGAGACGATGCCGCGCTCGTTCAACGCCATCTCGGCCTTCAGGAGCTCGAGCTGGAGGCGGAGGGGGCGGAGCTCGTCGCGGGTCAGGAACTCGCCGTCGGCGAAGGCGAGGCGGTAGCTCGGGCTCCGGGTCTGCGGCGTGTCCGGCGAGCGGTCCCAGCGGATGACGTCCTCGCGGGCGTCGGGAAAGGCGCGGTGCGGTTCTTCGGTGTCCGTCATGGGTCCGCCCATATCGCGTCCGGAGCCTTCCCGCCAGAGAGAGCGCGGTCGCGGCGGTGGCGAGGCGGCCGCGCTCGGTTGCCAGCGGGGGCGGACGGACCTATAGGGACGCCCGGGGAAGTCCCGGCAACCGACGGAAAGAAGAGGTGGAGATGACCGGCCACGCCGAGCTCGAGCGCGCGATCGAAGCGGCCTGGGAGCAGCGGGACGGCATCACGCCCGCGACGGGCGGGGCGACCCGCGCGGCGATCGAGACGACGCTCGAGGCGCTCGACAAGGGCGCGCTTCGCGTCGCCGAGCGCGGCGGGGACGGCACCTGGCGGGTGAACCAGTGGGCGAAGAAGGCGGTGCTCCTCGGCTTCCGTCTCAAGGACATGGCGCCGCAGTCCGGCGGGCCGCAGGGCGGCGGCTGGTGGGACAAGGTCGACTCGAAGTTCGAGGGCTGGACCGATCACGACTGGCGCGCCGCGGGGTTCCGGGCGGTGCCGACCGCGGTCGTCCGCCGGTCGGCCTACATCGCGCCCGGGGTGGTGCTGATGCCGTCGTTCGTCAACCTCGGGGCCTACGTCGGCGAGGGGACGATGGTCGACACCTGGGCGACGGTGGGGTCGTGCGCGCAGATCGGGCGGAACGTCCACCTCTCGGGCGGCGTCGGGATCGGCGGGGTGCTCGAGCCGATGCAGGCCGGGCCGACGATCATCGAGGACGACTGCTTCATCGGCGCCCGCTCCGAGGTCGTCGAGGGCTGCATCGTGCGGCAGGGCTCGGTGCTCGGGATGGGGGTGTTCATCGGCAAGTCGACGAAGATCGTCGACCGGGCGACGGGCGACATCTTCTACGGCGAGGTGCCGCCCTATTCGGTGGTGGTGGCGGGCTCGCTCCCGGGAAAGCCGTTCCCGAACGGCGAGCCCGGCCCGGGCCTCTACTGCGCGGTGATCGTCAAGCGCGTCGATGCGCAGACCCGCTCCAAGACCGGGATCAACGAGCTCCTGCGCGACTGAGGGACGTCTCCGGAACGGCGCGGAATCGCGCGCCGTCTCGCGCGCGAGCAGGCACTCAAGTGGCTGATATCGCTCGATTAGGTCCGCGGCGTTAACCATCGGGAAACCATGATTTTTCGGGCGGAGCGCCCTCTCGCGGGGAGCTACGCGACGCTGCCGGGCCGCTCCGGCGTTCGTCCCCGTGGCGAAGGGTGGGGATCTCCCGGATTTCGACCGTCGGCGAAATCCGGTCGCGTCCGCCCGAGGAAACCACCGGTATCCTCTCTCCCCCGGGTGTCGTGCAGCTTGCTCCCGTGGCGCGCCGGTCAGACCGGCGCGGGCGGGGCGGCCTCGGGGTCGAAGGCACG
>CAZEGY010000438.1:0-2839 GCA_964511815.1 uncultured Rhodovulum sp. | reverse complement strand
CGAACCCCGGCGAGAAACCCGTCCAGCTTCGCCCACCCCCCCGGCCGCCAGCCGAGCAGCCGCAGTCGGCAGGTCGCCATCCGCCCCGGCGGCGCGCCCGCGAAGCGCGGCGGGGGAGGGCAGGGCGAGCCGGTCAGCGCCCGCACCCGGGAGAGGAGGTCGTGGCGGTCGACCATCAGGTCCGACACGTTGAACGCCCCGGTCTCCCCCCTGCCGAGCAGCGCCACCACCGCCGCCGCCACGTCGTCGCCGTGTACCTCCGTCGCCACCCGCGGCGCCACCGGCCGCCCGGCGAGATAGTCGGCGAACAGCCCCTCCCACTTGTGCGGCCGCCCGCCGTAGACCCCTGTCGCCCGCACCGAGACCCCACGCTCCCCGACCGCCTCCTCGCCGAGGAGCTTGACCTCCCCGTAGAGCGAGTCCGGCTCCGCCGCGTCGCTCTCCTTCAGGAACCCGCCCCGCCGATGGTCGCCATAGACCGCGCGCGACGACAGGAACACGATCCGCGCCTCCCCCGCCGCGTCGAACAGCGCCCGCGTCCCGTCGAGGTTCAGCCGCCGGAACCCCTCCGCATCCTCCCCCTCGCCGCCGCGATAGGCCCCCGGCCGGTGCGCGAGCGCGAGGTGGACGAGCGCCTCGGCCCGCGGCAGCGCCGGCGCGCGGTCGGCGAGATCCCACGGACGATCCCCGGAACGCCGCCCGAGCGTCGTCACCCGGTGCCCCGCGGCGACGAGCGCCGGCACGACGAACCGTCCGACGATCCCGCCCGCGCCGGTGACGAGGACGCGCATCAGCCGGGCGAGGGGAGGGCCGCGAGATCGGGGATGCCCTCGCCGTCGTGATACGCCCGCCAGAGATCGACGAGCGGCCGCAGGCTCTCGGCCTTGGCGTTCGCCGGATCCCAGGGCTTCTCGTACTGGTAGTGAACCACGCGCACGAGCCCCCAGTCCCAGAGCTCCGGCAGGTTCAGCCACACGTACTGGAGCAGGTTGTCGTAGACCGGCAGCCCCTGCCAGTCGGGGAAGAAGGCCTCGAGA
This sequence comes from uncultured Rhodovulum sp., assembly GCA_964511815.1. Lineage (GTDB taxonomy): Bacteria > Pseudomonadota > Alphaproteobacteria > Rhodobacterales > Rhodobacteraceae > Amaricoccus. The sequence goes on along the minus strand of CAZEGY010000438.1, from coordinate 1,802 downwards.
AACGTCTGGTCCGTCCGCTTCCAGAACGCCCCCGGCCGGTCGAGCCGGTCGAGCATCGCCGCATAGGTATCCGCCGAGGGCCGCGCCGCGAACACCCCGGAATTCAGCCGCCGGAAGTCCCCGACGCTCTCGTAGACGTTCGGCGCCGCCGAGAACTCCGGATAATGAAACAGCCGGTCGATGTTGCGCACCACGATCGTATCGGCATCGAGGAACACCACCCGCTCATAGGGCAACTGCCACAACCGCAGCTTGACGAAGTTGTCGAGCGGCGTGTGAAACCCCGGTTTCTCCCCCTTGGTGAACGGCGCCCGCGCATGCTGCGCCTGCCGCGAGTGGGCGGCGTCGAACGCCTCCGACGTCGGCAACAACCGGCAGGCCGCCAGCCGCGCCCCGAGCGCCACGAGCGGCGCCAGGGCCTCCGCCCGAACGTGCGGCGTGTGCAGGACGACGATGTCGGCGGCAGTGCCGGTCCGCGTCAGCGAGCGCACGAGCGCAACGGCGCCGGGCACGTAGTCGCCGTTGGTGACGAGCGTGACATAGGCGCGCGCGTCGCCGGGGGGGCGGTCGAGGGCGGGAGCGTCGGCCACCGGTGTCAGTCGGCCCACAGCGCCGAGAGCGGAAAGGCGATGGCGTCGAACGGTGCGACCCGCACGTCTTCGTCGCCGCCGAGCGCGGCGATCAGCGTCCACGCGCCGTCGCGCAAAGCGAAAGCCTCGAGCGTACGCTCGAGGGGATCGACGAACCAAAGGTGCGGGATGCCGGCTCGGGCATAGAGCCGGCGCTTGTCGGTCAGGTCGATGCGGCGGGTGCCGGGGCTCAGGACCTCGCAGATCCAATCCGGCGCGACCTCGAACCAGGCAGCCTCCGGCAGGGCAGGCATGCGCTCGCGCCGCCAGCCGGCGAGGTCGGGCACCAATACGTCGGAGCCGAGATGCAGTTCAGGCTCGTCGAGAATCCACCAGCCGCCGGGGCCGCCGCGCCCCTTGCCGAAGGGCAACACGAGTTCGCCGCCCAGGGACGAACTCGCGAGCGCGTGCCGCGGCGCGGGCCGGGGATGCAGGTGCAGCGCGCCCTCGATCAGCTCGGCGACCATGGTCGCCGGCGCCTCGAGGACGTCCTGATAGGTCGCCGGCCGCCGGACGGAGGGCGCGTGCTGGTTCATGTCGCCACTCTACCGCTTCGCCCGCCGCTTGTCAGGCCGACTTGAGCCCGCGGTGCTCCGGGTCGTGCTCGACGCGGCTCGCGAGCTCCTTCGTCCACGCCGACACGCAGGGGATGCGCATCCGGTCGACGCGGTAGGCGTACTTCTTCGCCACCTCGACCACCTCCGACAACAGCCCCTCGCGCAGCGTGATCGGGTCGAGCCCGAGCGCCCGGAACTGGTCGTTGCGCACCACGAGATCGTTCTCCGCCGCCTCCTTGCGCGGGTTCGGCAGCCAGGCGATCTCGGCGCCGGTCAGCTCGGACACGAGCTCGGCGAGGGCACGCACCCGGTGGGTCTCGGTCATCTGGTTGAAGATCCGCACCCGGTCGCCCCGCTTCGGCGCGTCCGCGAGCGCGAGGTCGATGCAGCGTACCGAGTCCTGGATGTGGATGAAGGCCCGCGTCTGCCCGCCGGTGCCGTGCACCGTCAGCGGATAGCCGATCGCCGCCTGGATCAGGAAGCGGTTGAGCACCGTCCCGTAGTCCCCGTCGTAGTCGAAGCGGTTGATGAGCTGCACGTGCCGCCGCGTCTGCTCGGTGTGCGTCCCCCAGACGATGCCCTGGTGCAGGTCGGTGATCCGCAGCCCGTCGTTCTG
>CAZEGY010000437.1:0-2848 GCA_964511815.1 uncultured Rhodovulum sp. | reverse complement strand
AGTCCGCCGCTTAGTCCCCCGCCGAGGCCCGGCTGGCGCCTCGTCGCCGCCGTCTATCCCTTCGCCGCGGGCGCCGCGGCGGTGAACCTGTTCTTTCTTTCGCTGGTCCTGAGCTGGGTCGACCTCCCGGTGATCTCACCCGGCCTCTCCGTCGTCGGCGGCCTCGTCCTCGGCCTCCCCGCCGCCTGGGCCTTCGCCCGCCACGTCCGCGGGCTGATGGCGAAGGCCGACGGGGCGGCGGGCGGCCTCGGCGAGGAGCCGTGAGCCCGAGTTCTCCCGGATTCGCCGCGAGTTTGCGCTCGGTCAATGTCTCCGGGGCGCCGTCTCCCTAGCTCATGAGTCGCGGGCAGCTGATCCGCACCAGGACGCGGGCCGCGGGTCGGCCGGCGAGATCAGGAGAACGAGATGAGACTCTTCGGTTTGGTCCTCGCGGCCGCGGCGCTCGCCGCCGCCGGCGGTGCTGCCTCGGCGGCGGATGTCGAGATCAAGATGCTCAACAAGGGCGAGAGCGGGGTGATGGTCTTCGAGCCGGCCTTCGTGCAGGTCGAGCCCGGCGACACCGTGCACTTCGTCGCCACCGACAAGAGCCACGACGTCGAGAGCATCAAGGGGATGCTTCCCGATGGCGTCGAGCCCTTCAAGGGCAAGATGAACGAGAACTTCGACCTGACCGTCACCGAGGAAGGCGTCTACGGGGTCAAGTGCACCCCGCACTTCCCGATGGGCATGGTCGCGCTCGTCGTCGTCGGCGACCCGTCGTCGAACCTCGAGGCGGCGCAGGCGGTGAAGAATCCGAAGAAGGCGCAGGAGCGCTTCGACGCGGCCTTCGCCCAGATCCAGTAGGCCTGCGATTCGGCCCGATCCGCCGGCCACGCGCTTCATTGATTTTGCGCAATGACGGCGGGCTCGCTCCGTCCCACCATGCACACGGGCCCGTGAAGGCGGCAGGTCCTCGGACGCGGCGCGGGCTTGCCCGCGCGGCCGCCGGTCCGCCGGCGCTGGCCCGCAGCCGAGTCGAAAGCTCGAAAACGGAGGACTTAGGATGACCCCAGCGAGACCCGGTGGCCCGTCGGGCCCCCCCTCCAGCCAATGGCGCGGCAGCTTGCGCGCCTTGCTGGTCATGTGCTGCCTCGTACTGAGCGCCCTCGCCCTGCCGCAGGTCTCCCGCGCGCAGACCCACGCGCACGGCGGAGGACAGGAGATACAGACCGCGCAGGCGGAGACGCCGGCGCAGGTTGAGGCGCCGGCCGAGGCCGGCACGGCGGCCACCACCGCCGCCTCGCCCGGCGTCAGCTACCACGCGCCGCTGATCTTCACCCTGCGCACCGGGATCGCCGGCGGCCAGATGGTCTACATCGGGGTCGGCGGCACGATCGACGGCCAGATCAACCCCGTCCTCACCGTCTACGAGGGCGAGCTCGTCCAGATCAACCTCATCAACGGCGAAGGCGCCGAGCACGACGTGTTCGTCGACCAGTACAATGTCCAGTCGTCGCGGGTCGTCGGGAAGAACGCCTCCTCCATCATCTCCTTCCTCGCCGACAAGCCCGGCGAGTTCGCCTACTTCTGCACGATCGCCGGCCATCGCCAGGCCGGCATGGAAGGGCTGATCCAGGTCGTGGCCGGGTCGCGCGCCGAGGCGTCGGCGGACGCGGTCGACATCGTCCGCGATCCCGGCGACGTGCCCTCGCCGATCGGCCCGCGCCAGCCGCAGGTGGTGAAGGTCGAGCTCGAGACCACGGAGGTCATCGGCAAGCTCGACAACGGCACCACCTACGAATACTGGACCTTCAACGGCAAGGTGCCCGGGCCGCTGCTGCGCGTGCGCGTCGGCGACACGGTCGAGGTGACCCTGAAGAACCCCGCCGACAGCGTGATGATGCATTCGGTGGACTTCCACGCCGCGACCGGCCCCGGAGGCGGCGCGCACGCGACGCAGACGGTGCCCGGCGAGGAGACCGTGGTGACCTTCAAGGCGCTCAAGCCCGGGGTCTACGTCTACCACTGCGCCACCCCGAGCGTCGCCCACCACATCACCAACGGCATGTACGGCCTGATCATCGTCGAGCCGGAGGGCGGCCTGCCGCAGGTGGACCGCGAGTTCTACGTGATGCAGGGCGAGCTCTACACCGTCGATCCCTTTGGCACCCACGGCGCCATGGAGATGGACTACGACAAGCTGATCTCCGAGAATCCCGAGTACTTCGTCTTCAACGGCGCGGTGGAATCGCTGACCAGGCGGCATCCGCTCTACGCCAACGTCGGCGAGACCGTGCGCATCTACTTCGGTGTCGGCGGCCCGAACTTCACCTCGTCGTTCCACGTGATCGGAGAGATCTTCGACAACGTCTACACCTTCGGCAGCATCACCGCGCCGCCGCTCACCAACGTGCAGACGGTCTCCGTCCCGCCGGGCGGCTCCACGGTCGTCGACTTCAAGCTCGACCGTGCCGGGACCTTCGTCCTCGTCGATCACGCGCTGTCGCGGGCCGAGCGCGGCCTCGTCGGCTACCTGATCGTCGACGGCCCCGAGGACGACGCGATCATGCACCACGGCACCGCGGACCAGGCACCGGCGGAATGAACCCTGCCCGGGCGCGGCCCTGCGCCGCGCCCGGCGCTTCTCGTGCGGCAGGCTCCCGTCACCACGCCTGCCGGCGCGGAATTTGCGCGGCCGCAACGTTCGCCGGCCGCCATGAACCTACATCGGGTCACGCGGCGGGAAACTCCCCCGCGGGGAAGGAGAACGAGATGAGACTTTTCGGTACGCTCCTCACGGTCGCGGCGCTCGCTGCCGCCGGCGGTGCTGCCTCGGCGGCGGATGTCGAGATCAAGATGCTCAACAAGG
>CAZEGY010000436.1:0-2860 GCA_964511815.1 uncultured Rhodovulum sp. | reverse complement strand
CGCGCGCGAGACGCTACCTCCGATCGGCCCCGGTCCACGGGTGTCGCGGAGGTCTCGCCGACCGTCAGGGCACGAACTTCGGGATCGGCCCGAGCTGCGGCGTGCGGTCGGGAAGCACGATCATCACCGCGTCGACGTGGCACCAGCCCCAGCCCTCCGGCGGGTCGTAGCCCTCGATCACCGGATGGCCGGTGGCGTGGAAATGCGCGGTCGCGTGCCGGTTCGGCGAGCTGTCGCAGCAGCCGACGTGGCCGCAGATCCGGCAGAGGCGGAGATGCACCCAAGGATCGCCGGTCTTCAGGCACTCCTCGCAGCCCCGCGCGCTCGGGGTCACGGTGCGGACGGTGCCGAGGTGGGTGCAGGGCACCGCCTCAGCCCGCGACCTCGGTGTCGGGACGGTCGTCGCCGGGCGAGGCCTCGGTGTGCCAGCGGCCGCGCTCGTCCTCCCAGGCGATGTCGGTCGGCTGGTCCGGCACCTGCTGCTCGCGGGCGGCGCGCCCGGCGGCGGCGAGCGCCTCGTCGCGCGTCGGGAACGCTTCCGAGAAGGTGCCGCCGACCTTGTAGGCCCAGCCGCCGTCGTGCTCGACGATCTCGTAGACGACCCTAGTCATCTTCACCTCCCGTCGGTTCGGTGGCGGGAACCTTACCCTCCGCCGGTGCCGGCGACCACAGCGAATAGAGCCGCATCGAGCGCCCCGCCACCGCGACCTCCTCGCCCGCGGGGTGCTCGCCGGCGTCGACGTCGATCTCGCCCGAGCCGCTGTCGAGCCGCAGCCGCCACGCGACCCCCGCGCCGCTCTCGGGAAGGACGAAGCCGACGTCGCCGTCCGAGGCGTTGGAGAGGATCAGCGCCGCCGCGCCCGAGGCGTCGGCGAGCGCGACGGAGAGCGCCTTGACGAGGCCGTTCGTCCACTCCTCCTCGCCCATCGCCGCCCCGTCCGGCCGCAGCCAGCGCACCCCGGGCATGCCGCCCTCGGTCACGGGCTCGCCCCGCACCCAGTTCGGCGCGGCGAGGAGGTCGAGCTCGCGGCGGAGCGCCAGCGCGCCGGCGACGAAGGCGAAGAACGCCGCCTCGCGCGGCGCGGGGCGCCACGCCATCCACGCCAGCTCGGTGTCCTGGCAGTAGGCGTTGTTGTTGCCGTTCTGGCTCCGGCCGATCTCGTCGCCCATCAGCACCATCGGCACCCCCTGGCTGACGACGAGCGTCGTCATCGCGAAGCGCCGCATCCGGTCGCGGAGCTCGAGCACGCCCTCGTCGTCGGTCGGCCCCTCGACGCCGCAGTTCCACGAGCGGTTGTCGTCGTGGCCGTCGCGGCTGTCCTCGCCGTTGGCCTCGTTGTGCTTGTCGTTGTAGGCGTAGAGGTCGGCGAGGGTGAAGCCGTCGTGGGCGGTGACGAAGTTGATGCTCGCCCACGGGCGACGGCCCCGCCGGTCGAAGATGTCGCCCGAGCCGAGGAGGTTCCTGGCGAAGTTGTCGACGGTGCCCTCGTCGCCCTTGACGTAGGCGCGGATGTCGTCGCGGAAGCGGCCGTTCCACTCGGCCCAGCCCGGCGGGAACGCCCCGACCTGGTAGCCGTAGTCGCCGAGGTCCCAGCTCTCGGAGATCATCTTGACCCCGGCGAGCACCGGGTCCTGGGTCACCGCGTCGAGGAACGGCGAGTTGAAGTCGACGCCGCCGCGGTCGCGGGTCAGCGTCACCGCGAGGTCGAAGCGGAAGCCGTCGACGTGGCACTCCTCGACCCAATAGCGCAGGCTGTCCATCACCATCTGCACGACGCGCGGGTGGCGGGTGTTGACGTTGTTGCCGGTGCCGGTGGTGTCGAAGTAGTAGCGCGGCTCGTCGCCGAGCACGTAGTAGCTGGCGTTGTCGAGGCCGCGGAAGCTCAGCGTCGGCCCGAGCTGGTTGCCCTCGGCGGTGTGGTTGTAGACGACGTCGAGGATCACCTCGATCCCGGCCTGATGCAGCCGCTGCACCATGTGCTTGAACTCGGCGATGTCGTTGCCCGGCATCAGGTAGCGCGGCGCCGGGGCGAAGAAGCCGGCGGTGTTGTAGCCCCAGTAGTTGGCCAGCCCCTTCTCGACCAGGGTGCGGTCGTCGAAGAACGCCTGGATCGGCAGGAGCTCGATCGCCGTCACCCCGAGCTTCGCGAGGTGGTCGACGACCTGCGGCGAGCCGAGCGCCTCGAAGGTGCCGGCCATCGGCTCGCGGAAGTCGGGATGCGCCTCGGTCATCCCCTTGACGTGCGCCTCGTAGATCACCGTCTCGGCCCAGTGCCGGCGCGGGGCGGTGTCGCTGCCCCAGGTGTGGGCGGGATCGATGATCCGGCACTTCGGCATCGCCCGCGCGCTGTCGCGGCGGTCGAAGGAGAGGTCCTGGTTGCGGTGTCCGATGCGGTAGCCGTAGAGCGAATCGTGCCAGCGGAGCTCGCCGGCGAGGGCGCGGGCGTAGGGGTCGAGGAGGAGCTTGTTCGGGTTGAAGCGGTGCCCGGCCTGCGGCTCGTAGGGGCCGTGGGCGCGGAGGCCGTAGAGCTGGCCGGGGCGGAGGTCGGGAAAGTAGCCGTGCCAGACCTCGTGGGTGAACTCCGGCAGCGCGATCCGCTCGGTCTCGCGCTTGCCGTCGGCGTCGAAGAGGCAGAGCTCGATCCGGGTGGCGTTGGCCGAGAACACCGCGACGTTGACGCCGGAGCCGTCCCAGGTCGCCCCGAGCGGGAAGGGAAACCCGGACGCGACGCGGGTGCTGGCTGCCATCGGGGGATCCTCCTTGCGGCGTGACACCGCGCAATGCGCGACGCCGCGCCATCGTCGCACCGCATCCGCCGCCGCGGAAGAGTCGTTTGCGGCAGGGTCGCGCCGCGCTAGG
>CAZEGY010000435.1:0-2860 GCA_964511815.1 uncultured Rhodovulum sp. | reverse complement strand
AGGTCGAGCTTCCAGCCGAGGTTGTCGACGTCGGCGAAGCCGCCGTTGCAGCCGCGGGCGCCGAACGGCGACACGAGGTGCGCCGCGTCGCCGGCGAAGATCGTCCGCCCGTGGACGAAGCGCGCCATCCGCCGGCACTGGAAGGTGTAGACCGAGTACCACTCGCGCTCGAAGGCGACGTCCGGCCCGAGCATGGCGCGGACGAAGGGCTCGACGTTCTCCGGGCGGATCGCCGCCGCGCGGTCGACCCCCCAGCCGAGCTGGAAGTCGAGGCGCCAGACGTCGTCGGGCTGCTTGTGCATCAAGGCCGAGCGCCCGGGGTTGAACGGCGGGTCGAACCAGAACCGGCGCTCGGACGGCATCTCGTGGGTCATGCGGATGTCGGCGATCAGGAAGTTGTCCTCGAACACCCGACCCTCGAAGTCGAGGCCGAGCTTGTCGCGCACCGTCGAGCGCGCGCCGTCGCAGGCGACGAGCCACTCGGCGGCGAGGGTGTAGGCCCCCCCGGCGTCGGCCGTCACCGCGAGCTCGACCCCGTCGTCGCGCGGCACCACCCCGTCGACGCGGTGGCCCCAGCGGATCTCGACGCCCGGCAGCTTCTCGACGGCGTCGAGCAGGTAGGCCTCGACGTAGTACTGCTGGATGTTGATGAAGCCCGGCCGCTTCTGGTTCTTCACCGGCAGCATGTCGAACTGGTAGACGGGCTCGGCGCCGTCGCCCCAGAACACCTTGCCGACGTTCCAGGTGACCCCCTTCGCCACCGCCGCGTCGCCGACGCCGAGGCGGTCGAGGATGTCGAGCGAGCGCTTGGAGAAGCAGATCGCCTTGGAGCAGTGGGCGATGAAGTCGAGGCGGGTGAGGACCACGACCTCGTGCCCGCGCCGGCCGAGGTCGAGCGCCATCGCGAGGCCGACCGGCCCCGCGCCGACGATGACGACGCGGGCCTTGTCGGTGGCGGAGGCGGGCGCCGGGGTGGGGCCGATCTCCCTGTAGACCGGGATGCCGGGGGCGTTGGCCATCGTGCGTTCCTCAGCCCTGCAGCTTCGCCCAGACCTCGCGGTCGCGCTCGGCCGTCCAGATCCGCGGGTGCTCGATGCCGTCGAACTCGTCCCAGAGCCGCTGCACGTCGAAGGGCAGGCAGTGCTCGAAGATCGGCCACGCCCCGAACTCCGGCGCCAGCGCGTCGCGGGTCGCCTCGAACGCCGCCTTGAGATCGCCCCTGGCCTCGTGGACGCGGCCGACGTTGTCGATCATGCCGTTCAGGAACTTCCGGGTCTGCTCGACGGCGGCGTCGGTCTCGGCGACCCCGCGCGACACCGCGCCGCGGCCGCCGATCAGGTTCTCCGAGCGATACGCCTTGACGGCGTCGAGCGTCCCCTTCGACCAGTCGAAGTGATAGGCGTCGCCGGTGTAGAGCGCGGCCTTCGACTCGACGAGGTCGCCGGCGTAGAGCGTGCGGCTCCTGTCGTGCCAGACGACGATGTCGCCGCCGGTGTGGCCGCGCCCGACGAAGCGGAGCTCCAGCCGGCCGCGGTCGCCGCCGAGCTCGATCGCCATCGTCGTGCCGAAGGTGATCGTCGGCCAGGTCAGGCCCGGCACCTCGTCGGCGTTCTTGGCGAGCCGCGGCATCCGGCCGAACTCGCTCTTCCAGTCCTCGAGGCCGCGCTCGGCGACGAGCGCCTTCGAGGCGTCGGACATGACGATGTCCTGTGCGTCGAACGCCGAGGCGCCGAGCACGCGGACGGCGTGGTAGTGGGTGAGGATCAGGAAGCGCACCGGCTTGTCGGTCCTCTCGCGCAGGATCTTCAGCCAGTCGCGCGACGCCGACGGCGTGGCGCGGCTCTCGATCGCGACGAGGAAGTCCTCGCCCTCGACCGCGCCGACGTTCGGGTCGCCCTCGGCGGTCAGCGCGTAGACGCCGTCGCCGAGGATCTCGAGGGTGTCGGTCTTCTCGGAAACGTCGGCGGACGAGGCGAAGGGCTTGGTCATCGGAGGGTCCTCCCGGGGGGCGATTCGGTCGCGGTCGTGCGGATCGGCGCAGGGTAGTCCCGCGATGCCGGCTTGTCTGTCCGCAGGGCTATCGACATGATGGCGCGAGGCCGCGACGACGGCCTTTCCCCCGGGAGGACCGCGGACGATGCGCTCCGGCGGACTGATCGACCCCGACATGGCCGCGGACCTGCTCGACACCCGCGATCCGGCGCGCTTCTCCGAGCGGCTGCTCGAGGTCGCCCATTCCGCCGCCGGGGTCGAGGAGCTCTTCGCCTACCGCGTCGAGGAGGGGGCGGTGCCGCGGGCGCTCGCCTCGTCGAGCGGGCTCGCCGACGCCGAGGAACGGGCGCGGATGTACGCCCGCCGCTTCCACCTGAGCGACCCGGCGGCGGCCGCCCGGCGCGGGGCGCCGCCCGGCAGCGGCTTCCATGCCCGGGTGCCGGCGGCGGCGATCGCCGTCGGGGCGTACCGCCGGCTCTGCTTCGACCGGCCGCGGTTCGTCGAGAAGATCTGCTTCGGCTGGCGCAAGGCCGACCACGCCCTCGTCGTGTCGTTCTACCAACGCCACGACGGGGTCGAGCCCGACCTCTTCCAGCTCGGCGCGCTGGCGCAGGTCGCGATCACCGGCCTCACGCGGATGGCGGCGGCGCCCCGGGACGCGCCCCTCGTCGCCGAGGTCGAGCGCCGGCTCGGGGCGGCGCACGCGCTGCTCGCGCCGCGCGAGCGGGCGGTCTGCGCGCGGACGCTCGCCGGGCTGACCGCGCGCGAGATCGGCGCCGAGCTCGGCATCGCCCTCGGGACGGTGCTCACCTACCGGCAGCGCGCCTACCAGAAGCTCGGCGTCTCGAAGGCGAGCGACCTCCTCGCC
>CAZEGY010000434.1:0-2861 GCA_964511815.1 uncultured Rhodovulum sp. | reverse complement strand
CCACATGATCCTGCGCGGCACCGCAGGCCGCGCTTGACCGTGGCGCGCCCCTCCGCACCACGGCGCGACACTACCCGCCAGCGAGGGTGTCGCGGTCGATGATGAGCATGCCTGCCTCCACGCGGTCGCCCGGATAGGTAACGACCCGGTCCCCCTCGGCGAGGCCGCCGACCACCTCGGCCGCTGCAGCGTTGCGGCGGCCAACGTCGACCACGGCAAGGCTGGCGCGGCCGCCGTCGGCGCGGAAGACAGTCCAGGCGTCGCCTGAACGGAAGAGTGATGAGACAGGCATCTGCAGTACGTCCTCGCCGCGCCACTCGACGATACGCACATAGACGCGGAAGTTCTCGCCGAGCGCCGTGTACTTGGCGGGCGGACCCTCGAAGTCGAGGTAGACGCGCACGCGCTGCTCCTCGATGCCGAGGGCCGAGACCTTGGTGAAGGCGGCAGGGTCAATGCGGCGGACGCGGGCGGCGAGCGGCGGGCCGCCCCAGCGCTCGACGTGGGCCGGTGCCCCCGGCAGGATGCGCACCGCGTCGCTCGACAGGAGGTCAACCTCGATCTCGAGCTCGTCCGGACGGCCGATTTCGAGCAGGGGCTCGCCGGCCTGCACCAGCCGCGCGCTGCGGTTGACGATCGAGAGCACCTGGCCGTCGGCGGGCGCCCGGAGCTCGATGCAGCACGTATCGGCGCCATTCGCCTCCGCCGGCGACATCGGGCCGATCAGTGCGGCACGTGCGCGGGCAAGCGTCGCCTCCGCCATCTCGCGCTCGGAGCGGGCCGCGTCGAGGGCAGTCTCGCCGATCCGCAGCCGGAGCGCCGCATCGTCAAGGGTACTCTGCGAGACCACCCCGCGGTTGGCGAGCGCCAGGGAACGGTTGTGCTGGGCCGCGGCATATTCAAGGTCGGAGACGCGCTGCGCCACGCGCGCCTCGGCGGCCCGGAGTGCCGCCGCGCCCTCGGTCACCGCCGCCTCGGCCTGCTCGCGGGCGCGGGCATCGAGGAAGGCAGGGGTGGCAGGCGCGATGGCGGCAACGACGGTCTCCTGGGCGACCACCGGGTCGCCGATCTCGACCGGCGAGCGGGTGGCGTAGCCGGTCAGCGGCGCCGAGACCTGGTAGATCTGGCGGATGCGGGTCACCCCCTCGGCCTCGACGGTGACCTCGAGCGGGCCGCGGACGACCGTCGCGAGGTCGACCGGCACCGGCTGCGGCCGAAACGCAAGCCAGAGCAGCGCGGCGAGCGCCGCCAGGGTGATCGCGGCGAGGATGCGCCGGCGGGTCAGCAACGCCATCTCACTCCCTCGTCTTCATCACCGCCACCAGGTCGAGCCGGTCGATCCGCCGCCGCACCGCCAGCGCCGAGGCCAGCGCCGCGACGAAGACGACGAGCATGGCATAGGCGTAGGTGGCCGGGGCGACCACCAGCGGGATCGCGATGATGTCGCTCGACAGCCCCCAGGAGGCCAGCGCGGCGAAGCCATAGCCGAGCAGGCCGCCGATCGGAAGGGCGAGGAGCGCGAGACCGAGGAGCTCGCCGAGCAACACGAAGGAGACCTCGCCGCGGCTGAAGCCGAGGATGCGCAGGCTGGCGAGCTCGTGAGCGCGCTCGGAGAGCTGGATGCGGGCGGCGTTGTAGACGACGCCGATGGCGATGAGCGAGCCGAGCAGGGAATAGATGGTGACCGAGATCGTCAGGTTGCCGGCGATGGTCTCCTCGAAGCTGCGGCGCACCTCGCTCCAGAGCACCAGGCCGGCGATGCCGGGCGTGGCCTTCACCGCCGCATGCAGCTCGGGCAGCACCGCCGGGTCGAGCGCGACATGGACGAGCGTCACCTGCGGCGCGCCGCGGCGCAAGGCGGCGAGGGCGGCCGCGTCCATGTAGGCACCCTCGCCATAGGCGAGCCGCACGATGGCGGCGACCGGCAGGCGGTGGGTCTCGCGGGCGCCCTCCATGAAGATGACCTCCACCAGCTCGCCGGGCCCGACCCCGAGCCGGTCCGCGAGCACGTCGGAGAGCACCAGCCCGTGCTCGGGCAGAGCGACCGGCCGGCCGGCATGGTCGAGCAGCCGGGCGAGCTCCGCCTCCGGATTGCGGCCCTCGAGCACCGCGCGGCGCTCGACCGGGCCGTTGCGCAGCATGACCGGCAGCGCGAGCACGCCCTCGGCGCGGAGCACGCCGGGAAGCGCGCTGACGCCGGCGACGGCGGCGGCCTCGGTGCGCGCCTCGGTCAGGGTCAGGGTGGCCTGCTGGCGGTTGGCGAGGAAGAGGCCCTCGTCGAGCAGGTGCTCGACGGCGTCGAAGGTGAAAAGCGTGCCGACCAGGATCGCCACCGAGGCCGCCACCCCGAAGACGGTGAAGAGCGCCCGGCCGGGCCAGCGCGTCAGGCTGCGCAGGATCATCCGGGCGGTGGTCGGCAGGCCGAGCAGACTGCCGAGCCCGTCGATGGCGTGGCGGCGGAAGCGGACCGGCAGCGGCGGGGCCATGGCGACGGCCGGCGTCAGCCGCACCGCCGAGCGGACCGCGAAGAAGGCGCCGGTGAGCACCGCGGCCAACGCCGCCAGCGCCGACACCGCGAAGGTTTGGAGGCTCGGGACATAGACGAGGTAGGGGAAGCGGAAGAACTGGCCGTAGAGCCGGGTCATGCCCTGCCCGCCCCACCAGCCCAGGCCCCAGCCGATGGCGATGCCGACCGCGCCGATGGCGGCCGCGAGCTTGAGATAGTGCCCGGCGACCGCTGCGTCGGAATAGCCGACCGCTTTCAGGAGGCCAATCTGGCTGCGCTCGAGCGCGATCAGCCGGGCGAGCACGATGTTGACCAGGAACGCCGAGACCACCAGGAACACCGGCGGGATGATCCA
>CAZEGY010000433.1:0-2864 GCA_964511815.1 uncultured Rhodovulum sp. | reverse complement strand
GCGTCGTGTCGCTTGGCGCCCGGTCACCGCGCTCCGGAGAGACGGTGCATTCCAGAGGTATGCCGGCTCGCACGCGCGCCCGCGTCCCGGGGCGCGCCCGCCCGGTCAGTGCCGCCGCGGCCGCTCGATCCCGTGCTCGTCGAGCTTCACGTAGAGCGTCGATCGGGCGATCCCGAGCCGCCGCGCCACGTCGGACAGGTTGCCGCCCGCCTCCGCGATCGCGTCGAGGATCTCGACCCGCTCCCGCCCGCGCAGCGTCTCCGCCGCCCCCGGCGCCGCCCGCCGCGGCTCGCGGATCTCCGCCGGCAGGTCGCGCAGGTCGACGATCCCGCTGGCCGAGATCGCCGCCATCGTCTCCACGAGGTTCCGGAGCTCCCGCACGTTCCCCGGCCAGTCGTGCGCCTCCAGCCGCAGCATCGCCGCGGGCGTGAACCGGACCTCCCGCCGCCCGGTCCGCCGCGCCGCCGCCTCGGCGAAGGACCGCGCCAGCCGCCCGACGTCCTCGCGCCGCTCCCGGAGCGGCGGGAGGCTCAGCACGCCCCCGGCGAGCCGGTAGTAGAGGTCGCGGCGCAACCGCCCGTCGCGCACCGCCTCGCCCAGATCCCCCGTCGTCAGCGTCACCACCACCAGCCGCCTGTCGGCGTCGGCCAAGAGCTTCTCGACCAGCCGCGCGACCACGCCCTGCGCCGCCTCGGGAACCTCCAGGGGCTCGTCGAGGCAGAGCACGCCCCCGGTCCGCCCGAGCCGCGCCGCGCCCTCGCCGGCCGCGAGATCCTCGCGGAGGCGGTCCGGGGTCAGCAGCGCGCAGTTGAGCAGCTCGAACGGACAGGCCGCCAGCGCCCCCTCGCGATGGATCGCCCGCGCGACGAGTTCCTTGCCGGTCCCGGTCTCCCCGGCGATCAGCATCGGCACCCCGCTCCTGGCGAGCTGCCGCGCCTGCGCGCAGATCGCCGCCATCGCCGGACTTCCCCCGCCGATCCAGTCGAGCGACGGCAGCCGGTCCGTCTCCCGCGCCCGGCTTCGCCGCAGCGCGATCGTGACCCCGACCGCCTCGCCGCGCTCGAGCACGAGGTCGACGCTCGACCCCGGCAGGGTCTCGCGCAGCGCCTCGACGAGCTCGTCGCTCGCGAGGTCTCCCCCGCGCAACAGCGCCCGCGCCTCCTCGAAATCCCCGAACTTCGCCGCCATCCCGGAGAAGCGTTCGGAGGCGTAGACCTGGCGCCCGAAGCGGTCGAGGAGCACGACCTCGTCGCTCGCCCACCGTCCCCCGTGCGCGAGCAGCCGCTCGACGAGCCGCTGGTGCTCCTCCGCGTCCGCCTGCCGCAGCGCCTCCTCGATCTGCGCCCCGACCGCCGCCGACAGCGCCGCCGCCTGCCGCGGCAACCGCCCCGCCGGCCCCGACACGTCGACGACCCCGAGCACCTTCCCGCTCGCCGGGTCGGTCACCGGAGTGGCCGCGCAGGACCAGCGCTGGATCTCCTCGCAGAAGTGCTCGACGCCCGAGATCGCCACCGGCCGCTCGAGATGCAGCGCCGTGCCGATGGCGTTCGTCCCGATCGCCTCCTCGAGCCACCGCCCGCCCGGCTGCAGGTGGTTCTCGCGTCCGCGGTCCATGATCTTCGCGTCGCCGACCGAGTCGGTCACCACCCCGGACCCGTCGCACAGGAGCAGCATGCTCTCGGAATCGCGCAGGAGGTAGCCGGCCCGCCCGAGCGCCAGCTTCGCGCCGCCCCGCAGGCGCCGGTTCCGGCCGCGAATGCCCGCGAGCTCCTCGTCCCCGAGCCACGGCGCCGCCTTCAGGGCCGCCCCGGTCTGCGTCGTCTGCGAGCGCTCCCAGGATCGGAGCACGACCTCCCGGATGCTCGGGGGAACCTTCCCCAGAGCACGGTATCGTTCCCAGTCCTCCTTCCGAATGCTCTGTGTCATTTCGGGCCCCTGGCAGCGGCCGCGTGAGCCTGAGTGCAGGTCCGTTCGGAGTCAACGTCCCCGAGGCCACGAAGCCGCGCGGTCGCGGGATGGCGCCGGCCGCCTCGAAAAGGCGGGGCGGCCGACATCGACCGGTCAGTCGATCCTCCCGAGATCGCCGGACATCCGGCTCGGGTCGATCGCCGCCTCCTTCGCCCCGTAGAGCCGTGTCGCAACTCGTTATACGAGTATGAACGGACGGTTAACGCGCGAAGGGTTGTCGTGCAATATCAATAGATTGACCCTCGTCACGCGCGCGTGACGGCACGGCCTCCGGGCGCATCCGGGCCTCTCTCGCAGCGATCTCCCGGAAGCGCGAGACCGGCGCGACGAGCAGCGTCGTCCAACGCCGGGCCTGGCCCGGGCCTGCGAGTACGTTACTGTCTACTACGCGCCATATCTCCGTTCCCGACCTGCGCGGCCTGTGACATAATCCGCCGGCTTTCGAAACGCGCGGGCAGCATTATGATGGTCGAAGAGGAGCCTGTTTCGGCCGATGACGTTCGCGCAGAGCTCGGCCGGATGCTGGCTTCGCCCCACTTCGACGCCAGCGAGCGCAACCGCGGCTTCCTGAAGCACGTCGTCGAGGAGGCCCTCGCCGGCCGCGCCGACCGGATCAAGGCCTACACCATCGCCACCGAGGTCTTCGGGCGCGACCCGAAGTTCGACCCGCAGCTCGACTCGATCGTCCGCATCGAGGCCGGACGCCTGCGCCGCTCGCTCGAGCGCTATTACCTGACCGACGGCCGCGGCAGCCGCGTCCGCATCGACATCCCGCGCGGCGGCTACGTCCCGGTCTTCGGCAGCGCCGCGCCGGCGCACCTGCCGCAGGCCGGCGTCGGCGCGCCCCGCGTGCTCGTCACCGCCTTCGAGGAGGAGGGCGACCAGTCCGCCTTCCC
>CAZEGY010000432.1:0-2867 GCA_964511815.1 uncultured Rhodovulum sp. | reverse complement strand
TGATGGGCGCCTTCAACTGGCTCGACCTCGCCCCGAAGGGCCGCAACGAGGCCGGCACGATGAGCTGGGTCCGCCTCCACGACGAATACTGACGCCCCGCTCCGCGCGCGCGCCGGTCCCGCTCCGGGGCCGGCGCCCGCGTGACCCACCTGCGACCCGCCCGGCAGCCGGGTTGCGGCGCGGCATCGACTCCGCTACGAAAACAGCGGGTGCTCGCCGCACGAGGCGGCCGGGCAGGTCATTGCGCAGGTCGGGCCGCCGCGCTGGATCCGCGTGGCAGATGCAGGACCAGAACTCCCCCGCCAGCCTCCCCCGCGCCCAGCTCGTCGCCGAGCGGGCACTCGCCGCCCTCGAGCGTTTCGTCCACGTCGAGGCGGTCAGCGGCGTCGTCCTGCTGATCGCCGCCGCCGTCGCGCTGATCTGGGCCAACTCGCCCTTTGCCGAGAGCTATCACCATCTCTGGCACCTGCCGCTCTCGATCGGACTGGGCGAGCACGTCTTCTCGCAGTCGCTGCACTTCTGGGTGAACGATGCCCTGATGACGATCTTCTTCCTCGTCGTCGGCATGGAGATCCGCCGGGAGATCCACGAAGGGGCGCTGAGCCGGCCCGACCAGGCGGTGCTGCCCGTCGTCGCGGCACTCGGCGGGGTCGCGGTGCCGGCCCTCGTCTATCTCTCCCTCAACGCCGCGCCGGTCCGCGTCCAGGGCTGGGCGGTGCCGACCGCCACCGACATCGCCTTCGCGGTCGGGGTGCTCGCCCTGCTCGGCCGCTCGATCCCCGCCCCCTTGCGGGTGTTCCTGCTCGCGCTCGCCATCATCGACGACGTCGTCGCCGTCCTGATCATCGCCTTCTTCTATTCCGGCGGGCTCGACCCGAGCGGCTTCGCCATCGCCGCGCTCGGCATCCTCGCCGTCCTCGGGCTGCAGCGCATCGGCGCCGGCTCGGCCTGGGCCTACGTCCTTCCCGGTGCGGTGGTGTGGGCCGGCCTCCTCGCCACCGGCGCCCATCCCACCCTCGCCGGCGTGATGCTCGGGATGATGACCCCGGTCCGGTCGGTTCCCATGCGCGAGGCGCCGATCGAGGCGCTCGCCCGCATCACCGGCGAGCTGCGCGGCCGGCACGGCGCGCCGGCGGCCGATGCCCACGGCCTCGCCGGCCCCCTCCGCAGGCTGCGCGTCGCCAACCGCGAGGTGCTGCCGCCGGTGGTGCGGGTGCAGCTGGCCCTGCATCCGTGGGTCGCCTTCGGCGTCATGCCGCTCTTCGCGCTGGCGAACGCCGGCGTCAGCCTCGGCGGCCTCGACCTCGACGCCGGTGGCGCGCACCGCGTCATGCTCGGCGTCGCCGTCGCCCTCGTCGCCGGCAAGCCGCTCGGCGTCCTCGGCGCGACCTGGCTGATGGTCCGCGCCGGCTGGTGCCGGCTGCCCGAGGGCGTGTCGTGGGGCGGCATCCTGCTCGTCGGACTGCTGGCCGGGATCGGCTTCACCATGTCGATCTTCATCGCCATGCTCGCCTTCGCCGACGAGAACCTGCTCGCCGCCGCCAAGCTCGGCGTGCTGCTCGGCTCCACCGTCGCGGCCCTCCTCGGCATCGCCTGGGGAACGGTCTACGTCCGCAGGCTGCGCGCGCGGACGGGCGCGGGCGCCTGACGCCCTCGGCGCCCGCTGCTTCACCCGATCTCCACCTTTCCCTGCGCCGGCCCTTCCCCGCGTTAACCTCTCGCCGCCGCGGCGATTTCCGGTACGTGGAATGTGCATGGGTTGTACATGGGATGTACATCGAGGAATCGGCCGTTAACCCTTGAAATCCCGACGATTCGCGCCACCTTCGAGCGAGCGGTCCGATGGCGCCCGCCGGCCGCGGGGTTGACTCCCGCCCCGATAGGCTCGAAGGCCCTTGGTTCGCAGCAGAGACTCACCCGACCGGCCTCGCCCGCCTCCCGGGTTGCCAGGAGCCAGCCATGCCCGCCTACCGTTCGCGCACCACCACCCACGGCCGCAACATGGCCGGCGCCCGCGGCCTGTGGCGCGCCACCGGCATGAAGGACGGCGACTTCGGCAAGCCGATCATCGCCGTCGTCAACTCCTTCACCCAGTTCGTCCCCGGCCACGTCCACCTCAAGGACCTCGGCCAGCTCGTCGCCCGCGAGATCGAGGCGGCCGGCGGCGTCGCCAAGGAATTCAACACGATAGCCGTCGACGACGGCATCGCCATGGGCCACGACGGCATGCTCTACTCGCTGCCCTCGCGCGAGGTCATCGCCGACTCGGTCGAGTACATGGTCAACGCCCACTGCGCCGACGCCATGGTCTGCATCTCCAACTGCGACAAGATCACCCCGGGCATGCTGATGGCCTCGCTGCGCCTGAACGTCCCCACCGTCTTCGTCTCCGGCGGCCCGATGGAGGCCGGCAAGGTCGTCCTCGGCGGCAAGAACGTCGCCCTCGACCTCGTCGACGCCATGGTCGCCGCCGCCGACGACGCGGTCTCCGACGCCGACGTCCAGACGATCGAGCGCTCCGCCTGCCCGACCTGCGGCTCCTGCTCGGGAATGTTCACCGCCAACTCCATGAATTGCCTGACGGAAGCCCTCGGCCTCTCCCTCCCCGGCAACGGCTCGACCCTCGCCACCCACGCCGACCGCAAGCGCCTGTTCGTCGAGGCCGGCCACCTGATCGTCGACCTCGCCCGCCGCCACTACGAGCAGGACGACATGAGCGTCCTCCCCCGCGCCATCGCCTCGAAGGGCGCCTTCGAGAACGCCATGACCCTCGACATCGCCATGGGCGGCTCGACCAACACCGTGCTCCACATCCTCGCCGCCGCCCACGAGGCGGAATGCGACTTCACCATGGACGACATCGACCG
>CAZEGY010000431.1:0-2872 GCA_964511815.1 uncultured Rhodovulum sp. | reverse complement strand
GGTAGCCGTGGCAGGTCCCGCACGGCCGGTTGTTCTGGTAGCGCTCCATCTCCTCGCGCGACCACGCCGAGTCGGTCTCGCGATAGCGCCGCTCCATGTTGGGGATCACCCCCTCGAACGGCCGCTCGATCTCGTAGACCCGCCCGCCCTCGTCGTAGCGGAAGCGGATCTTCTCGCCCTGCGACCCGTAGAGCAGCACCTCCCGCGCCTTCTCCGGCAGGTCGCGCCACTTCCTCGCCCGGTCGAAGCCGTAGTGCTTCCCCAGCGCCTCGATGGTCTGCTTGTAGTAGGGCGACTGCCCCTTGGCCCACGGCGCGATCGCGCCGCGCATCAGCGTCAGCCCCTCGTCGGGCACGATCAGCCGCGGATCGAAGAACAGCTCGACCCCGAGCCCGTCGCACGCCGGGCACGCCCCGAACGGGGCGTTGAACGAGAACAGCCGCGGCTCGATCTCGGAGATGGTGAAGCCGCTCACCGGACAGGCGAAGTTCTCGCTGAAGGTGATCCGCTGCGGCTCCTCGGCCGGCGTCCCGTCGTCGTTCGGCGTCGGCGCCGTCTCGAGGATGGCGATGCCGTCGGCGAGGTCGAGCGCCGTCCTGAGCGAGTCGGCGAGCCGGGTCTCCAGCCCCTCGCGCACCACCAGCCGGTCGACGACCACGTCGATGTTGTGGCGGTACTTCTTGTCGAGCTCCGGGGCCGCGTCGAGCTCGTAGAACTCGCCGTTGACCTTGACCCGCTGGAAGCCCTTCTTCAGCAGGTCGGCGAACTCCTTGCGGTACTCGCCCTTGCGGTCCCGGACGATCGGCGCGAGCAGGTAGGCCCGCGTCCCCTCGGGCAGCGCCATGGTGATGTCGACCATCTGGCTGACCTGCTGCGCCTCGATCGGCAGCCCGGTCGCCGGGCTGAACGGCGTCCCCACCCGCGCGAACAGCAGCCGCATGTAGTCGTAGATCTCGGTGACCGTCCCCACCGTCGAGCGCGGGTTCTTCGAGGTGGTCTTCTGCTCGATCGAGATCGCCGGCGACAGCCCGGAGATGTGGTCCACGTCCGGCTTCTGCATCATGTCGAGGAACTGCCGCGCGTAGGCGCTCAGGCTCTCGACGTAGCGCCGCTGGCCCTCGGCATAGATGGTGTCGAAGGCGAGGCTCGACTTGCCCGAGCCCGACAGCCCGGTGATGACCACGAGCGCATCCCGCGGAATGTCCACGTCGATCGACTTGAGGTTGTGCTCGCGCGCCCCCCGGATCTCGATGAACTTCTGCTCCGGCATGTCCCGCTCCCGACTCGAAGGGGCTTAGATAGGCGCCTCGCCGCGGATTTGCGAGTCGCAGTGTGAGAACAAAGCGCGACCATGCGCAAGCCCCTACCCGACGCCGGCGCGCCGCCGCCTGTCCGCGATCCCCGCCTCCGCGAGCAGCGCCGCCGCCGCCTCGGCGACGAGCCGCGCCTCGCCGCGCCCGCTGATCGGCACCCGCCCCGTCTCGAGGAAGAGGGGCGCCGCCAGCGGCGTGACGTGCGGCGCCGCCACCACGTCGAGCCGCCCGGCGCTGCGTGCCAGCATCTCCTCGATCCGGCCGAAGTCGACCAGCCCCCGCCCCGCCGCCTCGCGGGTGATGCGGAGCAGCAGGTGGTCGGGATCGTACTTGCGCAGCGTGTCGTAGAGGATGTCGGTCGAGAACGTCGCCTGGCGTCCGCTCTTGCGCCTCCCCGGCACGTTGCGCTCGACGAGGCCGGCGATCGTCGCGACGTCGCGGAAGGTCCGCTTCATCACCGCGTTCGCCGCGAGCCAGCCCTCGAACCCGTCGCGCAGCCCCTCGGGCGTCAGCAGCGCGCCGGGATCGTCGACCGGATCGAGCCCGGAGACCATCAGCGCATAGTCGTTGGCGACGAACCCGAGCGGATGCTGCCCGACCGCCTCCATCCGCCGGGTGACGAGCAGCCCGAGCGTCTGGTGGGCGTTGCGCCCGGCGAAGCCGTAGACGACGAGGTGCGCCTGTCCGCCGCGCGGGAAGGTCTCGACGAGCAGGTGCCCCGGGCGCGGCGTCCGGCTGACCTCGGCCTGGAGCGACAGCCACTCCCGCGCGTGGTCCGGCAATCCCGCCCACGCCGCGCGGTCGTCGAGGAGCCCGATCACCCGGTGCGCGAGCAGCGTCGACATCGCGAGCTTGGTCCCGGCGTACATCGCCACCCTGGGGTTCGACGACGCCTGCCGCGTCACCTCGACGGTCATCTCGCGCAGGGACTCGTAGCGCACGGTCTCGCCGCCGAAGAGGAAGGTGTCCCCCGGGACCAGCGACGCGGCGAAGTCCTCCTCGATCTCGCCGAGCGGCGTGCCGCCGCGCCCCTTCAGCCGCACCTTGAGGAGCTCGGTCGTCACGATCGTGCCGACGTTCATGCGGATCGCCCGCGCCCGCCGCGGGTCGCGCAGGGACCAGAGGCCGTCGCGCTCCACCAGCCGCTGCCAGCGGTCGTAGGCGCGGAGCGCGTAGCCGCCGGTGGCGCAGTAGTCGAGGCAGGCATCGAAGTCCGCCCGCGGCAGCGTCCGGTAGGGGCCCGCCGTCCGCACCTCGTCGTAGAGGGCTCCCGCCGCGAACGGCCCGGCGCAGGCGGTCAGGAGGAGGTGCTGGCAGAGCACGTCGAGCGGCCCGGCGCCGCGGGGCTCGCCGTCGAGGTCGTGCTCGCGGACAGCGTCGAGCGCCGCCTTGCACTCGAGCGCCTCGAAGCGGTTCGCCGGGACGATCACCGCCCGCGACGGGGCGTTGTAGCGGTGGTTCGCCCGTCCGATGCGCTGGACCAGCCGCTTGACGTTCTTCGGGGCGCCGACCTGCACCACGAGGTCGACGTCGCCCCAGTCGATGCCGAGGTCGAGCGA
>CAZEGY010000430.1:0-2877 GCA_964511815.1 uncultured Rhodovulum sp. | reverse complement strand
TGTTGCGCGGAGAGGTTGCGCGTTCGTTAAGGCGTGATCGGGTGCCGGGGTCAGGAGCGAGATTCCGCTTGTGTTAACAACGGTTTGGGCTGGCTGGAATCCGTATGGAAAGTGGCTGGAAAGTGGCAATACGTTTTTGGACGCCGGGTCGAAGGTTAACGCAACACCGGGCGGGCGGATCCTTCGTCCGCTTTCGGCGTCGGGAACGGCCGGGCAAGCGCCGGATGGGGTCTTGGCGGCGGGGGGCGAATCCGGCTAGAGCCGTGGGAACGCCCGCAGCCGGAGTCCGCGCCGCCCCATGCAACGTCACCCGGCCTTCCCCATGACCCGCGTGGGCGCCGCCGCGGCGAGGGCGCACTGATGCCGCGCAAGGTGCCGAAACGCAAGCCGAAGGCCGCGCGGCGGCGGGCGACGCCCGAGAGGCCGCCTGTGGACGTCGACGCGCTGCTGGCGTCCCCGGAGTTCATGGCGCTGCTCGGGCCCGACGATCGCGACCTGCCCGACGACGATCCGGAGCCCGGCGCGATCGATGCCGGCCTGATGGCGCTCGCCATCACCTGCGTGGCCGCCGAGGCGGCGGAGTCGGGCTCCGGCAGCCCGGTCGTCGCCGCCGCCCGCGCCTATGCCGCGTACCACGGCAAGGACGACGGCAACCCGGTGACCGAGGAGGAGACGCCGCGGATCGTCGAGCTCGCCCGCCGCCTGGCCGCCGCGGCCGACATCGCGGCGGATCTCGGGCCCCCGGCCGGGGACGACCCGGGACGGCTGCTGGCGATCGCCGAGGCGGCCTCCGCCACGCCCCTCGTCGAGTCCGGCGGGCGGCCGTCCTTCGATCGCGCGGAATTCCTCGCCGCGATGGAGCGGGCGAGGACCGCGCTCGGCTGATGGCGGGCAGGGATCGGACCCCGGAGCTGCCGTCGCGCGAGACCCTGGCGCGGGTCGAGCTCGATCCGGACCTCTTCGCGTTCATGCTCGAGAGCCTGGCGGAAACCAAGGCGCTGCCGCGCCGCAAGCGGCCCGGCATCATCGACGCGGCGCTCCTGAGCTACTGCGAGTTCCACGGGATCGATCCCGAACGGCAGGCGCCACGGCAGATGCTGGAGATGGCCGCGCTCGCCTCGCGGCTTTCGGCGCTCCTCGACATCAGCGGGCAGGTCCCCCGGGGCGACCCGGGCTCGGACCGGCACCTGGCGATCGCGGAAGCGGCCTGCACCGCCCGGCTGATCGAGAAGGACGGCAAGCCGACGTTCCAGCTCCTCGACTTTCTCGGCGCGCTCGGCCGCGCCGAGGCGCGGCGACAGGGTTCATCCATGCCGCTTCCGACCTGCCGCGAACCCGTGAGCCCGCCATGACCCGCATCGCCTACCTCACCACCATCGACTTCGGCGCGGGCGAGCTCGCCGGCCTCCCCGCCGCCGTCGCCGAGCTCGGCGTCGCCCGGCCCCTGCTCGTCTCCGACCGCGGCATTGCCGCGAGCGGACTGCTCGACCGGGCCGCCGCCCTCCTCCCGGCCGGCGTCCCGCAGTTCCTCGACACGCCGCCCAACCCGACCGAGGCCGCCGTCGCCGCCGCGCTGGACCTCTACCGCGCCGAGGCCTGCGACGGCATCGTCGCCCTCGGCGGCGGCTCGCCCATCGACCTCGCCAAGGGGGTGGCGCTGCTGGCCACCCACGACGGCCCGCTCGAGCGGTACGCGGCGATCTACGGCGGCCTCGCCCGGATCACCGCCGCCGTCGCCCCGGTGATCGCCGTCCCGACCACCGCCGGCACCGGCGCCGAGGTCGGCCGGGCGGCGCTCCTCACCCTCGCCGACGGCCGCAAGCTCGGCTTCATCAGCCCGCACCTGATCCCGCGGCGGGCGATCTGCGACCCCGAGCTCACCCTCGGCCTGCCGCCGGGCCTGACCGCGGCCACCGGGCTCGACGCGCTCTCCCACTGCATCGAGACCTTCCTGTCGCCGCGCGACAATCCCCCCGCCGAGGCGATCGCGCTCGACGGCGCCGGCCGCGTCTGGCGCAACCTCGGGCGGGCCTGCGCCGACGGCGGCGACCTCGGCGCCCGGGGCGAGGTGATGATGGGCGCCCTCGAGGGCGGCCTCGCGTTCCAGAAGGGCCTCGGCGCCGTGCATTCGCTCAGCCACGCCCTCGGCGGCCTGCAGGACCTGAAGCTCCACCACGGCACGCTCAACGCCATCCTGATGCCGCCGGTGGTGCGCTTCAACGCGCCGGAGGCCGGCGACAAGCTCGCCCGGCTGAAGTCGGCCGTGGGCATCGCCGCCGGCGCCGACCTCGCGGACGAGCTCGCCGCCCTCAACCGGCGGCTCGGCATCCCCGCCGGGCTCGGCGCCCTCGGCGTGACGCCGGCGCATTTCGACTGGCTGGTCGAGCGGGCGCTGGCCGACCACAGCCACGCCACCAACCCGCGCGCCGCCGCCGCCGCGGACTACCGCGCGCTGCTCCGAGAAGCCCTCGGCTGACAGGGACCGAGCCATGCCCGCCACCTACCCCGACCTCGCCGACAGGACCGTGCTCGTCACCGGCGGCGCCTCCGGCATCGGCGCGTCGTTCGTCGCCGCCTTCGCCGCGCAGGGCGCCCGCGTCGGCTTTCTCGACATCGACGCCGCCGCCGGGGCGAGGCTGGCGGGGGAAGCCGGCGGCCGCGTGCATTTCGAGGCCTGCGACCTGCGCGACATCACCGCGCTCCGCGCCGCCGTCGCCCGGGTCCGCGACGCCCTCGGCCCGATCACCGGGCTCGTCAACAACGCCGCCCACGACGAGCGCCACGCCACCCTCGAGGTGACGCCGGAGTATTTCGACGAGCGCATCGCCACCAACTTCCGCCACCAGTTCTTCGCCTCGCAGGCGGTGCTGCCCGACA
>CAZEGY010000429.1:0-2882 GCA_964511815.1 uncultured Rhodovulum sp. | reverse complement strand
TCTTCGCGGTCCACGACCGCAACGACGTCCTTGACCCGATGCCGGCTTGGCTCGTGGCCGCGGGCGCCGCCGAGGCCGATCGGATCGAGGCGGCCGTGCGGATGGCCGCCGATCCGCCGGGGTGGACGGCGCGGCTGCGCGCCCTCCTCGGAGCGGGCCACGGTCCGGCGGGCGCGGTCGAGGCGGTCGAGATCAGCGGCGACGCGGCCCACCTCCGCGGCTGGGCCATCGCTGCGGACGGTCTGCCGGCCACGGACTTCGCCATCACCCTCGACGGACGGCCGGTGGCCGTCGAGGGCGTGGTTCGCTCCCGGCGCTGCGACATCGTGGCGCGGCTTCCCGAGGCGCCAGCCGGCTGTGGCTTCCTCGTCAAGATCGCCTGGCCGCCCGCTCCCGACGGCGTGGGGCGCTCCCTTGTCGTCACGGCACGCCGCGGGGCGGGCGGAGCCTGGGATCTCTCTGCCGCGAAAGCACGCTGGTCCGGCCTGCCGCCGGGGCCGGTGAGCCAGCCTGAGGCCGGCGGTCAGACCTCGAGCAAGCGACTACGGTGGCGGCGTAGCAAGTAGGCGCCGATGACGAAGACGCTGCCCGCCACCGCGAGGGCGTAGGCCGGCGAGACGTAGGTCGGATCGTAGCCGGCATAGAAGCCCGAGCGCATAAGGCCGATGCCGTGGACGAGCGGGTTGTACCAGAGTACCGCCTGGACCCCCGGCGGCAGGGAGTCGAAGGTGTAGAACATCCCGGACATGAGGAAGAGCGGCTTGGTCAGCACGTTCCAGAGGTGGCGCCAGGTCGGCCAGAAGCCGAAGATCGTGCAGTTGAGCGTGCCGAAACCCAGCCCGATCAAGCCCATGATCAGGAAGCCGTTGAAGATCGCGGCGGGATCAAGCGTCACCACCAGGTCATTGTGGAGGATAATGGCGGTGTAGAGCAGCACTCCAGTGATGGACATGGTGACGAAGTCGGTGATGAACTTCGCGAACACGGTGTCCAGGGGATTCACCACCGGATAGGTGAGCAGGCCGCGGTTGGTGTTGATCGCCTGTCCGACGCCTGCGGTGACGCTGCTAAACAGGAAGAAGGGGATGATGCCGGTGGCATAGAAGAGCGAGAAGCTGGTGCCGAGCGGCGGCTTGTGGAAGGTAATGCTAAAGGCCGCGGTCAGCAGCAGGATGCCGCCGAGGGGCTCTACGATCGCCCAGAGGTAGCCCCCCCAGGACTTGCCGAACTTGGTCGACATCTCCCTGACGACGAGCGCGAAGAGGACGCGCAGCCGCTGCAGGGGAACCCGGGAGCGGACGGTCGGGGCGAGGGAAGGTGTCATCGTATGCCACCGCTGCTGTCCGGCAACAGGCCGGTTGGAAACCGTTTACCGGTTTGCCTTCATCGGGTGCAAGGAGTAAGGATCCGGTCGAGCAGGAGTGACCCGAGCGCACGGGTCCCTATAGGTCAAGAGTAGCGGATGAGTGACGCCTCCTCGAATACGCGTGCCGCGCCACCAGTCCTGAAAGCTGTCGAGGGAGGGTCCGCCACGGCCCCCGCCGCCGCTCCAAAGCCCGCAGCCCCGAACCCCGCAGCCCCGAAGCCCGCCGTGGCGGCGGCACCGCCGCCGAAGCCGGCCGCCGCCCCCGCACTTGCCGTTGCGAAACCTGCGGCCGTGCCCGCCGCCGCAAGGCCCGCAGCAGCCCAGCCGGCGAAACCGGCGGCCGCCGCCCCGAAGCCCGCGGTCGTGCCTGCTGCCCCGAAGCCGGCGTCCAAGCCGCCGAAGCTGCCCGCGACCAATCCCGCCCGCTTTCGATTCCGGTTCCGCCACGGCGTCCTCGCCGTAAGCTTCGTTCTCTGCGTCCTGCTGCCGCTCGCGGCGACGGTGCTCTATCTCTATGCGCGCGCGGCCGACCAGTATCACTCCGAGACCGCCTTCTCGGTGCGCTCAGCCGAGATCGGGGGCGGCGCCACCGCCGGCCTCATCGGGGCGCTGACCATGGTCGGTGGAGGCTCGGCCTCCGACACCGACATCATCTTCGACTATATCCGCAGCCAGGAGATGGTGCAGGCGGTCGACGCACGGCTCGACCTGCACGCCATCTACAACCGGGCCGGGCCACGGGATTTCTACTTCGCCCTCGGCGAAGGATCCTCGATCGAGGCGCTGACCGCCTACTGGAACCGGATGGTGACCGTCGCTGTCGATTCCCAGGGTGGCATCATCCACGTCACCGCCAAGGCCTTCACCCCCGAGGACGCGACCGCGATCGCCCAGGCGATTCTCGAGGAAAGCAGTGCCCTCGTGAACCGTCTCTCTGGGCAGGCCCGCGAAGACGCGGTGCGCTTCACCCACGAAGAACTCGCCGAGGCCCAAGAAAACCTGCGGGTGCAGCGAGCGAAGCTCGCCGACTTCCGCCGCGAGAACCGCCTCGTCGATCCGGGCGCCGACGTCGCCGGCCAGATGGGCCTCCTGAGCGCGATGCAGGGCGAGCTCGCCAAGGCAATGGTCGAGCGCGACCAGCTGCTCTCCTTCGTCGGGGAGGACGACCAGCGCGTCGTCCAGGCCGAGCGGCGGATCGACGCGATCCGGAAGCGCATCGACGCCGAGCGCAGCACCCTCGGCGCCGAGGGCTCGGACACGACGCTGACCGAGGTCGTCGGCACCTACGAGGAGTTGAAGGTCGACCTCGAGTTCGCCAGCGCCGCCTATACCCAGGCGCTCGCCGCCGAGACCGCCGCCCGCGCCGAGGCTCGGCGGCAGGAGCGCTACCTCGCGCCCCACGTCGTCCCGACGCGCGCCGAGGAGGCGCTCTATCCCCGGCGCCTGCTCCTCTCGGGCCTCGCTCTGCTCTTCCTCTCCCTGGGCTGGGGCATCCTGATGCTCATCTACTACAATG
>CAZEGY010000428.1:0-2889 GCA_964511815.1 uncultured Rhodovulum sp. | reverse complement strand
TCCCTCCCCCCGAGTCTCGCACCTTTCCAGAAGGTTAACGCGCGAGGGACAATCAAGCGATATCAACGACTTGACCCCTTGCCCGCGCGCGAGACGGCACCGCCTCCGGGTGCATTGGACCCCTTTCGCGGCGGTGGTTCAGGCCGTCACCGTCCCCCGCACCGCGTCCCACGCCGCCACGCTCGCCCGGGCCGCCTCGGCGACGCGCGCGACCGACCAGCCCGCCTGGAAGAGCGACGAGCCGAGCCCGAACCCGTCCGCCCCGGCCGCGACCCAGTCGGCGAACTCCGCCGGCCCGACGCCGCCGACGGCGTAGACCCGGGTTCCCGCCGGCAGCACCGCGCGGATCGCCCTGAGCCCGCCCGTGCCCATCATCCCGGCCGGGAACACCTTGAGCGCGTCCGCCCCGGCGCCGAGCGCCGCGAACGCCTCGGTCGGGGTGAAGACCCCGGGATAGCTCTCCATCCCGAGCTCCTTCGTCCGCGCGATCACCGTGACGTCGGCGTTCGGCGACACGACGAAGCTCGCCCCCGTCGCCGCCACCGCCCGCGCCTCCTCGGGGGTCAGCACCGTGCCGGCGCCGATCCGCGCCCGGTCGCCGAGCGCCTCCTGCATCGCCGCGATGCTCCGCAAGGGATCGGGCGAGTTCAGCGGCAC
The DNA here is from genome assembly GCA_964511815.1 of uncultured Rhodovulum sp. Lineage (GTDB taxonomy): Bacteria > Pseudomonadota > Alphaproteobacteria > Rhodobacterales > Rhodobacteraceae > Amaricoccus. The sequence goes on along the minus strand of CAZEGY010000428.1, from coordinate 2,232 downwards.
CTCGATCCACCCGATCCCGGCGTCGACGATCGCCGCCGCCGTCTCCACCGCCCGCGCGGGCTCGACGCCCCGCAGGATCGCGATCAATGGCCGGCTCATCGCACCTCCCTCTCCGCCATCAGCACCCCGTGCGCGGCGACGAGCCCGCCGCGCGTCATCGCCGTCGCGTCCACCACCCGCGCCTCGAGCCCGGCGAGCGCCAGCGCGTCGCGGTAGGCCGCGGCGAGCGCCGGCGCCCCGATCAGCACCACCTCGCGCCCGAGCCAGTAGGCCCGCGCCCCGGCGAGCTCCGCCCCGATCAGCATCCCCGAGAGCCGCGCCCGCGCCCGCTCGGGCGCGAGCCCGTGCAGCAGCCCCTCGGCCCGGAGCGCGAACAGCCGCCCCATCACCCGCTCGGGCCGCGACAGCCCGTCCGAGGCCGCCTCGAGGAAGTCCTCCTCCGACCACCCCTCGGCCCCGATCGTCCTTCTCAGCACCGACTGGTGGGCGAGCAGCGCGAAGATCTCCCCGGTCATGAAGCTCCCGAAGCTCACCACCTCGCCGCCGGCGACGTGCACCCACTTGGTGTGCGTCCCCGGCAGGCAGGCGATGCCGTCGAAGCCGGGCTCGGCGGCGAGGAGCCCGGCGATCTGGGTCTCCTCGCCCCGCATCACGTCGGCGGGCTTCTCCTGCTTCAGCCCCGGCAGGATGCGCACCGCGAGCCGCGGATCGCGCACCTCCGGCCGCGCGAACGCCGCCGGCACGGGAGGGCAGGGGACGGCCGCGTACGCCGCCTCGACCCACGCCCCGCGCGCCCCCGCCATCCCGCAGACCATCACGTCGGTCCGCCCGTCCCCGAGCCACGGCGCGACCACCGCGAGCAGCGCCGCCTCGAACGCCTCGGGCGCGAGCGTGATCGCCCCGGCGCCCGAACTCCCCTCGGCGACCACCGTCCCGTCCGCCGCCATCCCCCAGGCCCGGAGGTTCGAGCTCCCCCAGTCCACCGCGATCCAGTCGACGGCACTCACCGCTCGAACCCCTGCCCGAACTCCGGCCGGAACGCCGCGATCGACAGCGCCCCGAGCCCGGCGAGGGTCAGGAGCAGGAGGAGCGGCCAGCCGACGAACGGCACGAGGCCGAGCAGGCTGACGATCGCCGCCCCGACCAGCGCCGCGACCGCGCGCTCCCAGGCCATGTCGGGCGGCAGGCCGTCGATCCGCACCCAGGCCGCCCGCCCGATCACGTAGACCGCGAAGAGGTAGCCGAGAAAGCACGCGACCGCCGCGACGAGCAGGATGACCGGCACCGCCAGCACGCCGACGATGGTGAGGACCGCGAGCACGCTCGCCCCGATCAGCGCCGAGAGGGTGAGAAAGCCGATCCACACCGTCCGCACCGGCTCCGCGCCGATCTGGTCCGCCACCCGGTCCGCCCGCCGCGGCGCGACGAGCGCCACGAGGAAGGCGAGGACCGCGAGCACGAGCACCCCGACCGCGAACCCCGCCGCGATCCCGCTCCAGCCCGTCGGTCCCGCACCCTCGGCCCCGACCGGCCCGCCCGTCGCGCCCGACCCCGGCCCGCTCGCGTCCGGATGGCGCCCGATGCGCGCGGCGTCCGCGACGTGCGCCGGCACCGCGAGCGTCGCGGCCTCGCGGCCGTAGAGGTCGAGCCGTCCGCCGACCACGGCGCCCGGTCCGAAGACGACGCTGCCGGCGTCGACCGCCACGTCGCCCGCGACCGCCGCGTCGAGGGTCAGCGACCCGGCCGAGACGAGGGCGCTGCCGCCGACCGGCGCGGTCACCCGCACCGAGCGTCCCGCCGCCCGGAGGTTGCCCCCGACCGCCGCGTCGATCGCCACGTCGTAGCCCGCGGCCGTCACCGACCCGGCGACCGGCGCCCCGACGGTCACGTCGGCGCCGAAGGCGACGAGGCTCCCGCCGATGTCGCCCTCGGTCGTCACCCGCCGCCCGGCGACGTGCGCCGAGCCGGTGATCGGGGCGAGGATGTCCACCCGCTCGCCGGCGCCGAAGACGTCGTCGATGCCCTCCGCGGCGAAGGTCACCGTCGCGCCGGAGCCGAAGGCGTCGCCGCCGAAGGTCGTGAGATTGCGGTCCTGCGCCAGCGCAGGACCGGCGAGGGCGAGAAGCCCCGCGAGCAGCAGCCGAACCATGTCCGTTCCCCTCCGTCCCGTCGGCGGCACCATAGCCGCCGTCGCCGGCCCCGTCTGCCCCCGATGTCTGGCCCCGATGTCTG
>CAZEGY010000427.1:0-2892 GCA_964511815.1 uncultured Rhodovulum sp. | reverse complement strand
CGGCGGATGCCGTCGACGAGGCTCTCCTTGCAGCCGTACTTGTTGTCGAACTTCGACTTGGTCACGCTGTCGTTGACGTTGATCGCCGGGAACGGCAGCCGGCCCTTCTCCATCAGCTGGTAGAGGCGGTGGACGCCGGTCGTGGTCTCCTCCGAGACGCCGCGGATGGCGTGGCGCTGCTTGACGAACCAGCCCGGAGACGCCGCCATGCGCTTGCGGATCTGGGCGAAGAAGTACTCGGCCTCCTCGCTGTCGGGGTTCTCGATGAGGTCGGTCTCGCCCTCCTCGACCCGGGCGCCGGTCAGGACGTACATCGTCGCGTCGCCGCCGTCGTCGAGGATCATGTTGGCCCCGCCGTCCGCGCCGTCGAAGGCGAAGATGCGGTCGGTGTAGGTCCAGTAGTCCTCGAGCGTCTCGCCCTTGACCGCGAAGACCGGCACGCCCGCCGCGGCGATCGCCGCCGCCGCGTGGTCCTGGGTCGAGAAGATGTTGCACGACGCCCAGCGCACCTCGGCGCCGAGGGCGACGAGCGTCTCGATCAGCACCGCGGTCTGGATCGTCATGTGCAGCGAGCCGGCGATGCGCGCGCCCGTCAGCGGCTTCGTCTCGCCGAACTCGGAGCGCAGCGCCATCAGGCCCGGCATCTCCGTCTCGGCGATCTCGATCTCCTTCCGGCCGAAATCGGCAAGGGCGATGTCCCTGACGACATAGTCCCGCTCATCGGCGACGAAGTCCTTGCCCATCGGTGGCGCTCCCGCAACTGTTGTCGGGTGCCGCATTAGCAGGGGGGAGGTCCCCCGACAACTACGGCAAGCGACGGAGGGATGGACGATTGGCGATCACGCTCGAGGCCTCGGCCCCGGCCAGCTCCGACCGCGCCGTCGCTTTCGCCTGCGACGGGCGCTACCTACCCTACGCCCTCCTCGCCGCCGAGCAGATCGCCCGCCTGCATCCGGCACGCGATTTCGACATCTGCCTCTGCGCCCTCGGCGAGACGCTGGCGATCCCGCCGGTCCTCGCCGGGCTCGGCCTCCGCGTCTGCCGGATCGAGTCGGGCGGGGCGCTCGCCGGCCTCCCGGTCGATGCGCGGCGCTCGGAGGCGACCTATCTCCGGCTCCTCCTCCCCGCTGCCCTCGGCGGCGCCTACCGCCGCCTCCTCTACCTCGATTCGGACGTCTTCGTTCAGGGCGGCGACTTCGACGCCCTCCTCGGGGTCGACCTCGGCGACCGGCCGGTTGCGGCGGTGCGCGACAACTTCCAATGGCGGAACCCGCGCCGGCACGTCGACTCGCTCCGCGCGATGGGGCTGCCGCGGGCGCCCTACTTCAATGCCGGCGTCCTGCTCGTCGACACCGCGGGCTTCCAGGCGGCGGAGGTCCTCCCCCGCGCGGTCGACTTCTCGGCGGCCCACGCCGACCGTCTCCTGCACATGGACCAGGACGTGCTGAACGGCGTCCTCGCCGGCCAGTGGGCCGAGCTTTCGCCGGTCTGGAACTGGCAGTACACCCGGGCGACGATGCTCTTCGAGGCGATGGAAGGCGCGAACGTGATCCACTTCATCGGCGCGAAGAAGCCGTGGAGCCACACCGGCGGCCGGCTCCCCCCGCGCTTCCGCGACGCCTACCGCCGCTTCCTGGCGCGCGCCTTTCCCGAGCTGCCTCCGATCGGTCCGGACGGGCTGCGGCCGACCGCGAACCGCGGCTATCTCCGCGACGTGCTCTTCCGCCATCTCCTCGCGGTCGGACCGACCGCCAACTATCTCGACCGCTTCGCCTCCGACCTGGCTGTGGTCGCGCCGGACGAGGCCGCGCGGTGACCGTCACCTTCGCGGCCTCCGCCCCCGCCCGCGCGGACCGGGCGATCGTCTTCGCCTGCGACGGGCGCTATCTCCCCTATGCGCTCTTCGCCGCCGACCGCCTCGCGCGCCTGCCCGCGGCGCGCCGCTTCGACATCTGTCTCTGCGCGCTCGGCGAGGATCTCGCCGTTCCCGAAAGCCTCGCACCGCTCGGCCTGCGGGTCTGCCGGATCGAGACCGACGCGCTCGCCGGCCTCGAGGCCGACGCCCGGCGGACGGCGGCGATCTATCTCCGCCTCGTCCTGCCCGAGGCGTTCGCGGGCGACTACGACCGCATCCTCTATCTCGACGCCGACGTCTTTCCCCAGGGCGGCGACTGGGGCGCCCTTCTCGACGTCGACCTCCGCGGCCGGGCGATCGGGGCGGTGCGCGACAACATCCAGTGGCGCCGTCCGCGCCGTCAGGCCGAGGCGTTCACGAAGCTCGGGCTGCCGGTCGCGCCCTACCTCAACAGCGGGCTCCTGCTCATCGACGTCGCCGCCTTCGCCGGGCAGCGCATCCTCGCGCGCTGCCTCGAGCTCGCGCGCACGCGCCCCGAGATCGTGCCGCTGATGGACCAGGGGCTCCTCAACGGCGTCCTCCACGGCGACTGGGCCGAGCTCTCGCCGCTGTGGAACTGGCAGTACACCAAGTCCTCGATGCTGTTCGAGGCGATGGAGACCGCGCACCTCGTCCACTTCATCGGCGCCCGCAAGCCATGGACGGAGAACGACGGCACCCTGCCCGCCCGCTTCCGCCGCGCCTACGCCGACTTCTTCGCCCGCCACCTGCCCGCCGCGGTGCCGGAGGGCGCGCCGGTGCCGGCCCACGCCAACCGGCGCTACCTCCGGCGGATGCTCTTCCGCCACCTGCGCGTGGTGGCGCGGAGCGGCGACTACTTCGACCGCTTCCCGACCGACCTCACCGTGGCGAGCGACCCGGCGGTCCCGGCGGGCGGGCGGCAGGGCTGAGGCCAAGCATGGTGCAGGCGCGGGCATGGCAACGGATGCTCTCGGGGCGGCGGCTCGACCTCCTCGACCCCTCGCCCCTCGACGTCG
>CAZEGY010000426.1:0-2904 GCA_964511815.1 uncultured Rhodovulum sp. | reverse complement strand
GAGCGGGTGGTTGCTCGGGAAGGCGTCGTTGTGCTGGTAGTTGCAGGCGACCGGGGCGTCGAGCGCCTCGGCGAGCCGGGCGCTGGCGTCGACGGCGCCGGAGAGGACGACGCCGGCGCCGTTGAGGATCACCGGGAACCGCGCCTCCGAGAGCAGCTTCGCCGCCTGGGTGACGGCGTCCGCGCCGCCCGACGAGCGCTCGAGGCGGATGATCTGCGGCAGGTCGACGTCGATGACCTGGGTCCAGAAGTCGCGGGGCACGTTGATCTGGGCCGGGGCCGAGCGGCGCCAGGCGTTCTCGATGACGCGGTTCAGCACCTCGGCCATGCGCGAGGGGTCGCGGACCTCCTCCTGGTAGGCGACGCAGTCCTTGAACAGCGCCATCTGCTCCATCTCCTGGAAGCCGCCCTGGCCGATCGACTTGTTGGCCGCCTGGGGCGTCACCAGCAGCATCGGGGTGTGGTTCCAGTAGGCGGTCTTGATCGGGGTGACGAAGTTGGTGATGCCGGGGCCGTTCTGGGCGATTGCCATCGACATCTTGCCGGTCGAGCGGGTGTAGCCGTCGGCGATCATGCCGGCGGTGCACTCGTGGGCGCAATCCCAGAACGTGATGCCCGCGGCGGGGAAGAGGTCGGAGATCGGCATCATCGCCGAGCCGATGATGCCGAACGCATGCTCGATCCCGTGCATCTGCAGGACTTTGATGAAGGCTTCTTCGGTGGTCATCTTCATTGTCGTGATCCTTTTTCCCTGGTGGTTCAGAGGGTTTCGTCCTTGAGGTGGTACCAGTGGTAGGCGGCGCGCTGGCCGATCCGCCGGAACGGGGTGAGCAGGCCGTGGTGGGGCAGCTCGCCGGCGAAGATCGGCAGGGCGGGAAGGCGCTCGCCGGCGATGAGCTGCGCCATCCGCCTCCCGGCCTGGGCCGAGTACATGACGCCGTTGCCGCCGTAGCCCATGGCGTAGAAGATCCGCCGGTCGGGGTCGGGCTGGACGATGCGCGGCATCATGTCGTGGCTGACGTCGACCCAACCCCACCACGAATAGTCGAGCGGCACGTCGCGGAGCGTCGGGAACTTGCGGTGGAGCCCGGCGAGCAGCACGTCGAGGTGCTTGCGGTTCTCGGCGTCGGCGCCGGTGACGGCGCTGCGGCTGCCGATCTGCATCCGGTTGTCCGGGAGCAGGCGGTAGTAGTGGCGCAGCGTTCGGGTGTCGGTCAGCACCATGTGGGTGTTGAGGCCGGCGGCCTGGCGCTCGCCGTCGGTGAGCGGCCGGGTGACGACGGAGTTCGACAGGATCGGCATCAGCCGGTGGCGGGTCAGCGGGTGCAGGCCGGGCGCGGTGTATCCGGCGGTGGCGAGGCCGACCGCCTTGGCCCGCACGGTGCCGCCGGGCGTCGCGAGGTGGTGGACGCCGCCCCTGGTCTCCCAGCCGAGCACCGGGCTCGCGGTGTGGACCTTCGCGCCGAGCGCGCGGGCGAGGTCGTGGTAGCCGAAGGCGAGCTTGCCGGCGTGGATGCCGATGCCGTCGGGCTCGTGCATCGCCCCCTCCGCCTCCTGGTCGGCGACGAGCTCGTGGAGCTCGGGCCGCGACAGCATGCGGGTCGGATAGCCGAAGGTCTCGTTCAGCAGGCGCGACTCGGCCGCGAGCCCGGGTATCATCTTGGCGCGGTGCGCGATGAAGAGATGCCCGCCGTCCTGCGGCTCGCAGTCGACCTCGGCGACCAGGCCGCGGAACAGGTCGAAGGCCTCGCAGATCTCGCGGTGCAGCCCCCTGGCGGTGTCGAGGCCGTAGCGTTCGATCCATTGCGAGCGCTTGAGACGCCCGGAGGAGATCTGGGCCTGGCCGCCGTTGCGGGTCGAGCAACCCCAGGCGACGCGGTTGGCCTCCAGCACGACGGCGCGGATGCCATGCTCGCGGGCGAGGTGGATCGCGGTCGAGAGGCCGGTGTAGCCGGAGCCGACGATGGCGACGTCGACGTCGAGGTCGGCGGTGACGGGGCCGTCGTCCTCGGGAGCCGGGCCGGCGGTGCCGATCCAGTAGGTCGGGCAGTAGGCGCGGCCGACGCCGGGGCCTGCGTCCGACACCGGGTCGTAGGCGGGGTCGTAGGGCTGGAGGTCGGGAACGACGGGCTTGTTCATGGCGGTGGTCCGGTGGGAGGGGCGATCAGGCGGCGCGGGTGGTCGCGGCGATGGCCGGGCGCTGCTTGCGGAGCGCCTGCTTGTGGACGATGCGGCCGTCCTTCAGGCGGAAGAGGTCGGCGCCCTCGGCCTCGATGCGCGAGCCGTCGGCGGCGGTGCCGGAGAAGGTCCACTCCGAGACGGCGCGGTCGCCCTGCACCAGGTGGTCGCGGTGGTCCCAGCGGGCATCGGGCATGGCGGCCCACACTCCGGAGAAGGCGGCGGCGATGGCGTCGCGGCCTTCGAAGCGGGTGCCGTGGGCCTCGGGGCCGGCCACGGCGTCGAAGACCGCGTCGTCGGCGAAGAAGGCCATGATCCTGTCGATGTCGTGGGCGTTGAAGGCGTCGAAGAGCTGGGCGAGGTCGGCGGTGGTGGTGACGGAGGGCATGGGCGGGTTCCTTGGGTTCGGGCAAGCCGGTCCCGGGCCGGACCTTGCGGTCCGGCGGGGCAGGCTCGAGGGCACACCCTTAGCGGGGGTGCAGGTTCGGGGAGGTCAGACGCGGCCCTTCCAGGGGATGAGGCGGCGTTCGGCCCGGCGGATCATCAGGTCGAAGACGAAGGCGAAGGCGCCGATGACCATGATCCCCATGATGACGGTGGCGCTGTCGAGGAACTGGGCGGCGTTCAGCACCATGAAGCCGAGGCCCTTGGTGGCCGCCACCATCTCGGCGGCGACGAGGGTGGTCCAGCCGACGCCGATGCCGATGCGCATGCCGGTGAAGATCTC
>CAZEGY010000425.1:0-2914 GCA_964511815.1 uncultured Rhodovulum sp. | reverse complement strand
AAGGTGGTGAACTGCAGGAAGGCGAAGACCGCGCCGATCACGATGGCCGAGAACAGGAAGTAGATCAGCCGCCAGAGCGGATAGGTGATGACGCCCGCCTGCATTCCGAGCCAGGCGCCGATGTCGGCCGCGCCCCGCACGGTGTCGGGCATCGGCTGCGGGATGGGATTCGGCCCGAAGGTCGCCTTGACGAGCTCCTGCAGCACGATCGCAAGACCGAAGGTCACGAGGATTTGCTCGGCATGTGGGCGCTTGTAGAAATGCTTGATGATGCCGCGCTCCATCGCGACGCCGATGAGGAGCATCACCGGGATGGCGAGAAGCAGCGAGAACGGAACCGAGTAGTTGACGAGGACGGCGCCGAAATCCCCGAACCAAGCCTGCACCAGCGGCGCGCGGATCTCCAGCGGCTGTCCCCAGGGCGAAAGCCGATCGGGATCGATCGTGACGGTCTCCAGCGTCAGGAGGTAGCGGAAGGCCACCGCGCAGAAGGCGCCGAGCATGAACAGCGCCCCGTGGGCGAAGTTGACGACGCCCAGCGTGCCGAAGACGAGGGTCAGGCCGAGGGCGATCAGCGCATAGGCGCTGCCCTTGTCGAGTCCGTTGAGGAACTGCAGAAAAATGACATCGAACATGGCCGGCCTCCCCGCGCGCCGTCGGCGTTTCGCATGAAGCCCGCTCCGCCCGGAGGCGAAGCGGGCATCCGCTTTCGTTCAGGTCAGGCGCATTGCGGAACCGGCTCCGCCGAGCCGAGCTCGCCGCCGAAGATCGCCGGATCGTAGGTCGTGATGTCGCGGGAGACTTCCTCGACCACTTCGAGCACGTCGAACTCGCCGGTCGGGTTCTCGCTGCCGCGCACCACCAGAACCGACTTCTGGCACTGGTGATCCTCGGCGCGATAGAGCGTCGGACCGTTGCCCATGCCGTCGAACTCGAAGCCTTCGAGCGCCTTGATGACCTCGGACGGATAGAAGGTACCGGCCCGCTCGACCGCATCCGCATAGAGCAGCGCCTGGACATAGGCGGTGTGGGCGGCCTGCGACGGAGGCGAGCCATAGGCGGCGCCGAAAGACCGGGTGAAGGCCTGTGAGCCCTCGTCCTGAAGGTTCCAGTGCCAGTTCGAGGTGCCGAAGATGCCCTTGATGTTCTCGCCGGCGCCCTTGGCCATCAGCTCGGAGAACAGCGGCACGACGATCTCGAAGTTCTTGCCGTTGACCTGGCGGTCGCGCATCCCGAACTGCACCGCCTGGGTCAGCGAGTTGACCATGTCGTTGCCGTAGTGGTTCAGGATCAGCAGATCGGCGCCCGAGTTCAGCACCGGGGTGAGGAACTGCGAGTAGTCGCCCGCGCCCAGCGGAGTGCGCACCAGCTCCACCGTCTCCCAGCCGAGGGCCTCGGTGGCGTTCTTGATCGATTCCTCCTGCGTCCAGCCCCAGGTGTAGTCGGCGGTCAGGTGATAGGCGCGGCGGTCGTTGCCGTAGGCCTGGCTGAGCACCGGCGCGATGGCGATGCCCGACTGATAGGCGTTGAAGAAGTGGCGGAAACCGTAGCGGCGCTTGTCCTTGCCGGTGGTGTCGTTGGAGTGGGTCAAGCCCGCCATGAAGAGGATGCCCATCTCCTGGCACAGGCTCTGCACCGCGATCGCCTCGCCCGAGGACGAGCCGCCGGTGATCATGATCGCGTTGTCGCGCTCGATCATCCGGGTGGCGCCGGCGCGGGCCACGTCCGACAGCGTCTGGCTGTCGGAGGTGACGAAGTCGACCTTCTTGCCGAGGATCCCGTTGCCCTTGAGCGCGGAGGGCTTGAGCACGTTGAGAAGCCCGCCGTCGCCCTCGCCGTTGATGTGCCGGATGGCGAGTTCGTAGGCCTTGAGCTCGTCCGCGCCTTCTTCGGCATAGGTTCCCGTCAGCGGCAGGTTGAGGCCGAAGGTGGCCGTGCTCAAGTCGTCCGGATTGTTGCAGAAACCCTGCGCCCATGCGCCGCGGGTGAGGATGAGGGGCGACACACCCGTCGCGATGATGCCGGCGAGACCGGACTTGATGACGCTGCGGCGACTGGCGCCGCGCTTGAAACCGCTCATGATTCTCCTCCCTGACTGCGGGAGCCTGCTTCTGTGCTGGAGGCTCGCCGCACGCGCACTATCGCCGCGCGTCGACAGGCCCGCAATATCCTATTGTATTTCAACATGAATTCTGTAAATTGTTGGACTGATATCATCTGGCATCAGTCAACGCATTGACAAGGCAGTCGCGATGCGCGGTCCCATCGGCCTGAGGATACGTACGCGCCGCACCGCGCTCGCCGTCTCGCAGGCCGCGCTCGCGCGCGGCGTCGGGGTTTCGCCGAGCTATCTCAACCTTATCGAGGCCAACAAGCGGCAGGTGGGCGGGACGCTGCTCAAGCGCATCGCGGTTGAGCTTGACATGGACATCGCCGAACTGACCGGCGAGGCCGAGCATCGGCTGGTTCACGAACTCGTCGAGGCCTTTTCCGATCCCGCACTCGCCGGCAGCCACATGGGGCTGGAGCAGGCGCGCAGGCTGGTCGCCACCAGCCCGGACGTGGCGCAGGTGATGGCCCGGCTGCACCGCGCCTATGCCGCCGCGATGGCCAATGCGGACGCCTATGCCGACCGGCTGCGCGCCGATCCGCTGCTCTCCCAGCTTCTCCATCGGGTGCTCTCGGGCATCACCGCGATCCGCTCCGGCGCGGAGATCCTCGAAAGCGTCCCAGACCTGAGCCCCGAGGAGCGGCAGCGCTTCCTGACCTCCATCACCCGCGAGACGCGCGGGCTGAGCGCCGTGGCGCAGAACCTCATCGGCCAGTTCGACCAGGCCTCGAGCGCAGGCAGCTTCGCCTCGGCGCGCCGCGAGGTCGACGACATGATCTTCGCCGCACAGAACCATTTCCCCGC
>CAZEGY010000424.1:0-2917 GCA_964511815.1 uncultured Rhodovulum sp. | reverse complement strand
CTACCCGGTGATGATGGAGCCGAACCTCGTCGTCGAGTACTACGCCAAGAACTGATCGGGCCTGCCCGACCCCGCGCGCGGCCGCCGTTCCCGAAGGGACGGCGGCCGTCGTCGTTTCAGCCGCGCCGGGGCCGCCGGATCGCCCGGACCGTGCCCGCCCCCCCGCCGCCGCAGAAGAAGCGCTCGCCCCCGTCCGACTCGAGCCCCGAGACCCCGGTGCCCGCCGGCATCTCCAGCCGCTCGAGCACCGCGCCCGTGCCGGGGTCGATGCGGCGCACGTCGCTCGCCTCCCCCTCCCAGGTGCCGTGCCAGAGCTCGCCGTCGACCCAGGTCACCCCGGTGACGAAGCGGTCAGACTCGATCGTCCGCAGCACCGCCCCGCTCTCGGGATCGACCTCGTGGATGCGCCGCCCGCGGTGCTGGCCGACCCAGAGCGAGCCCTCGGCCCAGGCGAGGCCGCTGTCCCCGCCCGCGCCCGGCGCCGGGATGGTGGCGAGCACGGCGCCGGTCGCCGGCTCGATCTTCAGGATCGCCGCCCCGGCGATCTGCCAGAGGTGGCGGCCGTCGAAGGCGGTGCCCGCGTCGCCGGCGACGGCGAGGGTGGCGACGACCGCGCCGCTCCCCGGGTCGAGGGCGGCGAGCCGGTCGCCGGCGGCGAACCACACCCGGCTGCCGTCGAAGCTGACGCCATCGACGCGGGCGACCCCGTCGAAGGGACCGTACTCGCGAAGGATGTCGGCGGGCGCGTGCTTCATCGCCCGCAGTCTAGCCGCCGTCCGCCGCGACGGGGAGTAACAACGCCGTCGGGAAACCCGGCACCGCCGGCGTCGTCCAGCGCACGGCGCGGCCGCGGCCGAACGACTCGACCCGGCCGGCGGCGGCGAGCGCCGCGAGCGCGCGCTGGACGGTGCGCGGCCCGACGCCGAGCGCGAGGGCGAGGGACGAGCTCGACCACGCCTCGCCGTCGGCGAGGAGCGCGAGAAGGCCGGCGTGCGGCTCCTCGACCGGCGGGGCGAGCACCGCCACCCGCTGCCCCGGCGCCGGGCGGAGCACGAACCCCGCCGCGGTGGCGCGCACCCTTGCGAGCGGCGCCAGCGCCCGGCGCAGCCGGCCGACCTCGACGCGCAGGCGGGCGCGGTGCGACTCGTCGGCCTCGCGCCCGCCGAAGGCGGCGGCGACGAGCGCGGCGCGCGACACGTCGCCGGGCCAGGCCGCGGCGAGCGCGCGGGCGAGCGCGAAGAGCACCGGGCGGCCGGCGAGCGCGACCGCCGCCTCCCCCGCCCGCACCTGCCCCCGGCAGGCGTCGACGACGAGCGCCCCGGTGGCGATCAGCGCCTCGACCCCGGCGAGGTCGAGGAGCCCGCCCCCACCGCCGCCCCCGAGCCGCGCCGCCGGCGCCGCGAGGTGAGCCTCGGCCCGGGCGACCTCGGCGGCGAGCGCCGGGATCGCCGCGGCGCGGGCGGCCTCCCCGGCGCGGTCGAGGGCGGCGCGCGCCGCGCCCGCCCGGATGCGCCGCATGGCGATCCCGGCGGCGACGAGCCACGCCCCGCTCCGCGACGCCGGCGCCAGCGCCGCGGGGTCGAGCCCGGCGAGGACCGCCTCGGCGTCGTCGAGCCGCCCGACGAGCAGCAGCCGCCGCGCCTCGAGATAGCCGGCGTGGCCGGCGTTGGCGTGGTCTCCCTGCGCCGCCAGCACCGCCCGCACCGCGCCGAGCGTCCCGGTCGGGGTCCCGAGGTCGCGCCCGAGGTCACGCCGGAGGTCGCGCCCGAGGTCACGCCCGAGGTCACGCCCGAGGTCACGGCAGACGAGGGCAATCTCGGCCTCGGCGAGCAGGCACCGCGCCCGCGCCGCCGCGGCGCGCGGCCCAAAGCCGCGGGCGGCGGCGCGCAGCAGCGCCCGCGCCCGGACGAGGTCGCCGAGCTGGGCCATGGCGATGCCGCGCAGCGCCAGGGCCGGCGGATCGTCGCGGAGCGCGACGCGCTTCAGCGCCGCGAGCGGGTCGCCCGCGGCCAGCGCCCGCCCGGCGGCGGCGATCAGCGCGTCCATCGCAATCGCGTCACACTTGTCACTCTCGCCACCGGCGCCCCGCCCCTAGGTTCCGCTGCGGGCCTGCATCGGCAGGCAGGATGACGAAAGGCCGACGCGATGACCACCACCCCCGCCCGGCGCATCGCCGACACCCTCGCCCTCGCCGCGGCGCCGACCTTCGCCGCCGCGGCGCTCGCCACCGCCGTCGCCACCGCGACCGCGCCGATGGCGCTCTGCACCGGCGGCGGACCGCTCCCGGTCACGCTCCCCGGCGACGCCATGACGGCGATGTACCTGCTGATGAGCCTCTTCCACCTGCCCGCCTGGCTCAAGCGCCCCCCGGGGCGCGGCCGGGCGGACATGACCCCCGAAGGAGACCGACCATGACCCATGCCACCGTCTCGCGCGAGGACTGGCTCGACGCCCGCAAGGCGCTGCTCGCCAGGGAGCGCGCCATGACCCACGCCCTCGACGAGCTCCGCGCCGAGCGCCGTGCCCTGCCGTGGGTGAAGCTCGACGAGCCCTACGCCTTCGCCGGCCCCGACGGCGAGGTCACCCTCGCCGACCTCTTCGGCGACCGGAGCCAGCTCGCCATCTACCACTTCATGCTGGCGCCGGGGTCGCACCACGTCTGCCCGGGCTGCGCGTTCACCGTCGACCACGTCGACGCGGCCCGCCGGCACTTCGAGCACGCCGACCTCGCCTTCGCGGCGGTGTCGCGCGCCCCGATCGCCGAGATCGAGGCGGTCCGCGCCCGGATGGGCTGGACCTTCCCGTGGGTGTCCTCCCACGACAGCGACTTCAACTACGACTTCGCCGTCTCCTTCACCCCCGAGGACCGCGCCGCCGGCCGGGCGATCTACAACTACGGCACCCCGATCCGCGACAG
>CAZEGY010000423.1:0-2936 GCA_964511815.1 uncultured Rhodovulum sp. | reverse complement strand
ACGCCCCGGGCGACCTCGTGCTGCCGGCGGCGAACCGCGAGCGCCGGCCCGAGGCGGTCGGCGGCGAGAGCTGCCTCTGCCTCGTCGTCCAGCCCGAGGCGGCCGGTCCCGCCGCGGCGGTGCAGTAGCGCGCCGCGCCGCCGACCGGACCCGTGGACGCCAGCCCGTGACCGCCAGCCCGTGAGCGCCAGCCAGCCGATCCGTCTCGCCGGCGCCGACCTGACCGCCTGTGCCTCCGGGGCGCTGTGGTGGGAGGCGGCGCGGCTCCTCTGCGTCGCCGACCTCCACCTCGGCAAGTCGGAGCGCCTCGCCCGCCGCGGCGGGGCGCTGCTGCCGCCCTACGAGACCGAGGAGACCCTCGCCCGCCTCGCCGCCGAGGTCGCGCGGCTGGCGCCGGCGGTGGTGGTCTGCCTCGGCGACAGCTTCGACGACGCCGCGGTCGCGCTCGCGCCCGCCGCGGCGGCGCGGCTCCGCGGCCTCGCGGCGGGGCGCGACTGGATCTGGATCGCCGGCAACCACGACCCCGGCGCGCCCGCCTTCGCCGGCGGCGCCGCGGCCGAGCACCGGGTGGGGCCGCTGGTCTTTCGGCACGTCGCGGTCGCGGGGGCGGATTGCGGAGAGATCTCGGGCCATTATCACCCGAAGCTCCGGCTTCCCGTCAGGGGGCGGGCGCTGACGCGCCCGTGCTTCCTCTTCGACGCCCGCCGCCTCGTCCTGCCGGCGTTCGGCGCCTACACCGGCGGGCTCCATGCCGACAGCCCCGCCCTCGCCCGGCTGTTCGCGCCCGACGCCCGCGCCGTCGTCACCGGCGATCCGTGCGTGACCCTGCGGCTCGGGGGCCAAGCCTGAGCCTTCAGCCGGCGAGGCCCTCGGGCTCGGGGAGGCCGTGGATGCGGCAGCAGGCGGTCAGGGTGTTGGCGAGGAGGCAGGCGATGGTCATCGGCCCGACGCCGCCCGGGACCGGGGTGATCGCGCCGGCGACCTCGCAGGCCGAGGTGAAGTCGACGTCGCCGACGAGGCGGGTGCGGTCGTCCTCGTCGGTGATGCGGTTGATGCCGACGTCGATCACCGTCGCCCCGGGCTTGATCCAGTCGCCGTCGATCATCTCCGGGCGTCCGACCGCGGCGACGAGGATGTCGGCGCGGCGGCAGACCGCCGGCAGGTCGCGCGAGCGCGAATGGGCGACGGTCACCGTGCAGTTCTCGCGGATCAGGAGCTGCGCCATCGGCTTGCCGACGATGTTCGAGCGCCCGACGACCACCGCCTCGAGCCCGGCGAGGTCGCCGAGGCGGTCGCGGAGGAGCATGAGGCAGCCGAGGGGGGTGCACGGGATCATCGCCGCGCGTCCGAGCGCCAGGCGCCCGACGTTGTCGACGTGGAAGCCGTCGACGTCCTTGCCGGGGGCGATGGCGTCGAGCACCCGGGCGCTGTCGACCTGCGGCGGCAGCGGCAGCTGGACGAGGATGCCGTGGATCGCCGGATCGCGGTTCAGGCGGTCGACGATGGCGAGGACGGCGGCCTCGGTGGCCTCGGCGGGCAGGCGGTGCTCCTCGGAGTGCATCCCGGCCTCGCGGGTCTGGCGGCCCTTGTTGCGGACGTAGATCTCGCTCGCCGGGTCGTCGCCGACGAGGACGACGGCGAGGCCCGGGGTGACGCCGTGGTCGGCCCTGACCCGGGCGACCTCGCCCGCGATGCGGGCGCGCAGGTCGGCGGCGAAGGCCTTGCCGTCGATGATCTCGGCGGTCACGGACGCGCCTCCTCGAGCGCCCGCTCCTCGCGGGCGATCGACCACTCGACGATCCGGCGCCACAGCGCCTCGACGAAGGCGGGGTCGAGCCCGGCGGCCACCGCCTCGGCGCGGGCGTTGGCGACGACCTCCTCGACGCGGGGGCCGATGCGGGCCGGCAGGCGCTCGCGGCGCTTCACCTCGACGGCGCGGTCGATGCAGCCGGCGCGGCGCGCGAGCAGCGCCACGAGCTCGCGGTCGAGCCGGTCGATGTCGGCGCGGATCTCGGCCATCGCGGCACAGGTCGCGGGGTCGCTCGTCATGCCCTCACCTCGTTCAGGGATGCCGGCCCCCGCTTACACGCCGGGCGCCCGGGAGGGCAATGTCCAACCGGAACCGCTGGGCCGCGACGCGGCGCCGCGCCGCCGAGATCGCGGCGATCCCTAGGACAACCCCTCGACGCGTCCGCCCGGGCCGAGGCGCATGCCCTCGGCGGCCGGGAGGCGGGGCAGGCCCGGCATCGTCATGATCTCGCCGCAGATCGCGACGACGAAGCCCGCCCCGGCGGCGAGGCGCACCTCGCGGATCGGCACGACGAAGCCCGTCGGGGCGCCGCGGCGGGCGGGGTCGGTCGAGAACGAGTACTGGGTCTTGGCCATGCAGACCGGCAGCGTCCCGTGGCCCGCCTTCTCCCAGACGTCGAGGCGGGCGCGCACGCTCTGCCCGGCCACCACCCCGTCGGCGCCGTAGATGCGGCGGGCGACGGTGTCCATCTTCTCGAGGAGCGGCATCTCGTCGGGATAGAGCGTGTCGAACTGCGACCGGCCGCTGTCGACGAGCGCCGCCACCCGCTCGGCGAGCGCGATCGCCCCCCGGCCGCCCTCGGCCCAGTGGCGGCAGACGATCGCCTCGGCGCCGTGGTGGGCGACGAAGTCGCGGACGGCGGCGACCTCGGCGCCGGTGTCGCTGGCGAAGTGGTTGATCGCGACGACGACCGGCACCCCGTAGCCGCGGACGTTGGCGATGTGGCGCCCGAGGTTGGCGCAGCCCGCCCGCACCGCGGCGACGTTCTCGGCGTCGAAGTCGCCGCGGGCGACGCCGCCGTTGTACTTGAGCGCCCGCACCGTCGCGACGATGACCGCGGCGTCGGGGCGGAGCCCGGCCTTGCGGCACTTGATGTCGAAGAACTTCTCCGCCCCGAGGTCGGCGC